>JAJXZR010000035.1 GCA_021779915.1 bacterium | reverse complement strand
CCTCCAACTTGCTTGTGTAAATCTTCCAAAGTATTACAATTGGATTAAATTTTTAAGGAAAAAGGTTAAAAAAAAGTCATGATTTCTACACCAGTACCCAATTTCTAATTTTCAATTTTCAATAAATTTCCAATGACAAAATTCATAAAACAAAAAATTTAGAAATTGAAACATTAAAAATTTATTGAAAATTGAAAATTAGAAATTGAAAATTAAAGCCAGATGTTTAAGATAAAATTTATAAAAAATAGTAAAATTTCTCGACTTTTTATATTTAAAATTCAACTGTTCTATGTTGGTTCTCGGAATTGACCCTGGTACCGCTATTGTGGGGTATGCCTTGGTTCAAAAAAATAGAAACATTTTGGAGCCGGTTTGTTATGGCTGTATTACGACAAAACCTACAAGCAAAGACGGGGACAGGCTTTGCACGATTGAGAATGAACTGAAGAAAATTATTGAGAAATTTAAGCCTGACGCCGCCGCTGTAGAAAAAATATTTTTCTTTAAGAATGTTAAGACTGTGATAGGCGTAAGCCAAGCCCGTGGGGTTATTATGAACGCCTTGGCAAGGTTAAATATTGAAACTTTTGAATACACTCCTCTCCAAGTTAAAATTTCCGTTAGCGGTTATGGGAAAGCACCCAAGCAACAAGTCCAAAAAATGGTTAAAACTCTTCTTTGTCTCAAAGAGATACCAAAACCTGACGATGCCGCCGATGCTCTAGCAATCGCAATTTGCCACCTGAACCAGAGACAATGGGGAATGGAAAATGGAAAAATCAAAATGTAAAATTATGGTGTCGCCAAAGGCGACAATCAATTGATCGTCACGAAGTGACACCCTAATTTTTCATTTTGACTTTTCCATTTTCCATTATATTTCTTGATTTCTTCATAAAATCATAGAAAACTAGACTTGACGTTTTAAGTATTATTTCAAGTTTAGTGCAGGCCATCGCCGCGGTGTTGAAATTGGTAGACAAGCTAGCTTGAGGGGCTAGTGTCCACTAGGACGTAGGAGTTCGACTCTCCTCCGCGGCACACATGAGTTACAAGTTTATAAAGTTCGAAAGTTTATCAAGAACAGGTAATAATCCCAAAAAAAGTTCGAGACTTAGAGAAAGATAACTTGATAAACTTTATAAACTTTATAAACTTTATAAACCAATTTCCATGTCTCGCTTCATTATCCAAGTTTTAATCAATGCCGTTGCGATTCTAGTCGCTACCAATCTAGTTCCGGGAATCGTGTTTGATGGCGGCATTTTGAAGTTGCTCCTAGCCGGACTAGTTCTTGGACTGGCTAATATGTGGGTAAAGCCTTTACTTAATCTAATTTCATTGCCCCTCATCATCCTCACTTTCGGATTATTTACAATCGTAATTAATATTGCAATTCTTTCTTTTGTTGCCTTGGTATTACCAGAACTATCCATCAAAAGTGCTATAAGCGCTTTCTGGGGAGTCCTCGTAATTAGTCTGACAAACTATGCTTTGGGATTTTTGTTAGAAAAGGAATAGAAGCAAAATTCATCATCAACGCTTATCGAATTTGTAACTCAGAAATTAGTTTTAGTTCCATGTCATCCCGGGCTTGACCCGGGATCCAGGAGGATGGAAAATTACTCTAATTGACCTAATTATACTAATTTACCTAAAAAAAACACCAAATGCCAAACAATAAAATAAAATCTTAGAAATTGGTTTTTGGGATTTTGTTTAGAATAATTAGGTTAATTAATGCAATTAGAATAATTAACGAGTCTAACTGGATCCCGGGTCAAGCCCGGGATGACACACTAGACTAAGATTGTTGAGAAAATTTTAAACTTTCAACAACGAGATTGCCAGATCAACAAAGAAAAAATATGCCCTTCTTCTCAAAAAATATCCACTATTTAAAAAATTATTGGGTTAAAATAGCCCTTATCCTTTTGATATTGTTGCTTTTCGCCTACTATTTCCAGCAAAAACTTTTTCCGACTGAAGAGGGAAGTTGGAACAAACAGGATGAATCCAATCCCGAGTACATCGCGCCTGGGGACTCCGGCTGGGAAGGAAAAACGTTTTGGACCTCTGTCAGTTTTCCAGGTGCACAAAATGTTTGTATCAAAGTTTCTGCTTCAACCAACCAAACAACCAATTCTTTTGAAATCCCTCTTAATATTTCAACAAGAGATAATCTTTACCCATCCGGCGGAACACTCAAAGACTTATTGTCCCGTCAATCAGTCGAATCAATTCAAGACGCTATCAAGAAAAAACATCCTTTTCTACTAAATAATCAGCAGTCAAATATAGCTAAGGATGGCAAAAATATATTTTTTCTCGGCAGTAGCGAGAAATTTTTAATACCCGACAGAAACATCTTCAGAACCTACTTTCGAGACGCAGAAGACCCGGTTCAAAGAGATACCTCCTCTTTGCCCTATTCTTCAGAACTCATTAGTTTCCCAGAAGGAATTCTTTTTTCCCACGCCAACGGAGTTTTCTTTGTTTCAGATAGAAAGCCAGCCTTAATCAGATCGCCTGAGGTTTTCGAATCTTTAGGCTACGATTGGAAAGACGTAATAGCAGTTACAGATTTTGAATACAATCTTCTCTCTGGGGAAAGGCCTGCTCTTATCGGTTTTGGCGCGACTCATCCCAACGGAACTATTCTCAAATCAAATGACGGTTTGTTTTTTATATTTGAACAAAAAAAATACTCCCTTAGCGAAGAAGAAAGAGTTCAATATTTTCCCAATCAACCCGAGGTAGAAACAAGCATGAAAAGCGAAAAAGCGACTTGCCAGTCTAACGGGAACACCTTTTCTTGCTGTGTAAATAATTTTGATCCCCGAACCAAAACTCCGCAGATCTCTCCCTATAATGGAACGATTGACTGGGATTTGTCCCGAATTATTTCAAAAGAAAAAATTAACAAAATTGATTGGCAAGCAAAAGTCCTCATTAACAAAGAAAATTCTATCCGCCGACTAAAGTCTTTGTGGAATTATATTTTGGCTCAATTCGGACAAGCTTAATAGGCTTTTAGGATCCAAACCCGTATTCAATAAACACGAATTTGGGTATTTTATTTTTCTAAGATAGGCTGAACAATAGTTAAAAGTAGAAAGTTGAAAGTAGAAAAGAAAGATGGCACAAAGCTCCCGTGTCATCCCGGGCTTGACTCGGGATCCAGGTTAGTCTCACTAATTATTCTAATTGCACCAATTTACCTAATTATTCTAAACAAAATACCAAGAACCAATTTCTAAGTTTTATTTTTTATTGTTTGGTGCTTTTTTAAGTCAATTAGTATAATTAGAACAGTTAGAGTAATTTTATGTTCTCCTGGATCCTCGCTTTCGTAAGGATGACACGGTGGAATATCTTCTTGATGAATTTGATAAATTAACATCATGATTCCTATTATTAAATGGCGTAAGGTTTGGTTTATTTTTTCTGGAATACTCACTTCCCTAAGCATAGTATTGTTTTTTGCGTGGGGATTAAAACCGGGACCCGATTTTACCGGTGGTTCCCTTTTGGAATATTCCTACAAAAATTCTCGACCCGAAACTACTCA
>JAJXZR010000001.1 GCA_021779915.1 bacterium | reverse complement strand
ATCAGGTATATTATTAATTAAAAGGGTTACCTTTTTTTTCTAAAAAACAATATACCTGAATTATATCTAAAACACTAATCAAACTGCTGGTTACAAGTCAAGATTTCTACACCAGTACCGAAAATTAAAAATTAATTTATGATCATTTCTATCTCCGGTCTTCCTGGATCGGGTAAAAGTACAGTGGCAAAAATAGTGTGTGAAAAAATGGGTTATGAACGTTATTATATGGGGGGAATCCTCAGAAAAATGGCTGAAAATAAGGGTGTTACTATTCTTGAGTTGATGAAACAAGCTGAAACGGACTCGACAATTGACGAGGAGATCGATCAGTATGTCACTGATTTAGGCAGGAATAGCGACAATTTTGTGATTGAAAGCCGAACTGCTTTTTATTTTATTCCTGATGCCTTGAAAGTTTATATTTCTGTTGATCTAGGCGAGGCGTCTAAAAGAATTTTTAAAGATCTTGCTAAGGAGGAAAGAAAAAACGAGGAAAAGGCCGATTCAATAGAGGAACTTGCAAAGAAGCTTCAGGAAAGAGTGGAAACCGACAAGATGCGTTATGAAAAATATTATGGAGTTGATTTTACCAACGAAAATAACTACGATCTTGTTATCGACAGCACTAATTTGTCCCCCGAAGAAACAGCGGAAAAAATTATCAAAATGGCAAATGATATGATTAAAGATCTGGAAAATAAAAACTAAAATTCATAAAAAAGAAAATGGCGCGAAAATTAAAAGGATTTATAAGTTTATTGGTTATTTTTTCTATTTTTCCTTTATTCTCCAGTGCTTCAGACCCCTCGGGGTTGGTTAATTGCACCGGCACGGGGTGTGATTTTTGCAATTTTATAATGCTCCTTGAAAAGTCATTTTATTTTTTGTTATCGGTTTCGTTTGCAACAGCCTTGTTTTTTATTATTGTCTATGGATTGTTTTATCTGAGCTCTTTTTTTCGCTCCGGCTACTTAAAAATAGCAAAAAGAGGATTAAAATTCAGTTTAATTGGCTTTTCTGTTTGCCTTTTAGCTTGGCTTTTGATACACACCCTTTATTCTCTACTTGGCTATAATCAAACATCTTGGTGGAAAATTGAATGCAATCCGCCTATAATTTCTAGCAATGCAGAAAATAGAACGGAAGAACAAAATCCTGATCAAATTCAGTATGCCAATGAAGTACTTTTGAATGGGATAGGTGGTAGAAATAACCCTGTAAGATTAGAGGATCTTTCCTCGCTAATTTTAGATAAAATTCCTCAAAATAAATACTTTTTTCTCCATGGCCTTGGAGGGCAACCACTTGACGACTCGGCAAAACAAATTATTACTGCAGTCAAGCAAGCTTCCGAGAAAAAGAGTATTCTTTATACGGTTTTACCAAAAAATACATTCGGTTCCGGTTCAATCAATGTTTCTCAATTTGTAAATCTAAACAATTATATAGGCTCTAACAGTTCCCAGACTACCAAAAATATCAAACAATTAATTTCAGAGCTTGTTTCTGACTCTCCTACCACAGAAATCCCTGTCTATTTGGGAGAGCAAGGAAAAACACCTTCTCAATTCAATAATCTTTGGCCAAAGAATATTTACCAAAATCCAAATCAAGCTATTAAAACAATCACCAAAGACGGTTTGGTCTATATTGAAAACAAACCCATTCTAAGTAGCGATGAAATTAAAACGGATCTTTCCTACGTTACTTTCAATTTCAATTACGACGCTAAAAAAGATAATTATTCCTTAAACAAGGATAATCCAATCACTTTTAATTTTCCTCCCAATATTTCTCAGGAAACGGCTCAAAAAGCTACAGAATCAATCTCTCAGGTCGTTGCTGACACAGTTCTAAACAAAAGTTATACGGACGATTCTTTACAGGAACTTGCTGGCACAATCGTAAAAGATGTTGAAATGAAACAAAAATCAACGGGGGAAATGACTGATTTGACTTATAACTCCGGTATTTTGCCTACGGGGCTTGTAAAGGATGCAACTGGTACAGTTGAAGATACCCTTGCTTTCAGTTCCCAAATGGCCCAAATGGCTAAACAAATTATTCAAAAAGAAAATTCAAGTAGTGAAGAAACGGGGATTATCTCGGAAGTTACTTCCAAGGTTACGAAAGCTTATGGCGAAGCAGAAAATCTTGCTCCCAACATTCCAACATTGCCAACTCTGCCTGAACCGCCTGCACCAAATAATGGAACTCTTTACAATCCTAAGGCCCCTTCCGCTCCAACCCCGGAATCTTTGCAAGACCCGACTTCTATCGGAGCGACGAATAAAATCAATGAGGATGTTCAACCAACTAGTTCTTCTGTAACCCAGACAACAAGCCAAGAAACTAATAACCCAAGCGGATCGACGGTGGCAGAACGTGTTTCTGCTGTTGATAATTATGATATTTCCGATTTAAAATATCGTGTTTCGACTGATCGAATTCTCACGCTGGAAGAGAGAGAACAAATCAGAGGAATGTTGGAAGGGGTGCGCAAAGAAATTGCTGAAAACGGAAAGGATTTAAATATTCCAACTGATTTTGCCATGTGTTTTTTTCAATACGAATCAAAATTCGACGCCGGTGCGATGAGTAGTTCGGGCTGTTCGGGAATCGGTCAAATGTGTATGAATGACAGTAAGGACGCTCTTAAACAAATGGAAAAATATGCACCAGAACATTTTAAAGAGCTCTCTGATAAAGTTGCGAGGGATGGAAAGGGGGATTTAAAAAAAATAATAATGAGCGAAAATTTTACTAAAAAAAGAGAATTGCTTCGTTCAGACCCCAACCTTTCCGCTGCTCTTTCCTATGCCCTACTTGATTTCAAAAAAAGAGGAACAAATGGCAATGGAAAACCGATCGGCAACGACAACGACCTTGTGTCGCTGGCGGATAGATATGGACCAGGCAAAGAAACAGAACCGAATTATGGAAGGAACATCTTAAATTGCTATAAAAACAATGCTTGGAAAAAATTACTACAATGGTAGGTTAGATTTAAGATTTTTCTTCGTACTAGAATAAAAAATATTTCCTAAATCATAAATCTCCTTGTAGTTTCTTAGAATTTTATCCTTAGAAAATTTTTCTTTTACAAAATTAGATAGATCATCCTTTTTCTTTTCTCCTTCTAAAATTTCACCAGCTTTTCTCACGAATTCTTCCTCTTTTTCAAAAACGTATTTTTCTCCATACTCTTTTTCTCCTCTCCAAATCTCAGAAAGCGCCCCAATAGCACTGGTTAAAACGGGTGTTCCGCAAGCTAAGGATTCAAGCAAGACAAAGGGAAAATCAAACTTCCCTTCCATTTTTTTAACTGGGAAGACAGTCAAGTCGGCAATCTGATACATTTCTTCCGGTTTCTCAATTTTACCCAGAAACCACACATTATCTTTAAATTGACTTAAATTAACCAGTTTTTTAAACTTTTTTTCTAATACCAAATCTCTTTTATTCTTAATCCGACACGCCATAAAAAGCTTTAAATTAATTTTGTCATTGGAACTTGAAAATTTTTTGGAAACCTGCCTGCCGGTAGGCAAGGTTGGAAATTGGAAATTGGAAATTAATCCTGTGTATCCTTTCCAAAGCGTTCCCAGTGCGTTTAATCGGCTGTATTCTCCCGGAAAAAGTATTATTTTGTCATTCTCTCCAATTCTCCATTTCTTTCTTAAATCACTTCTTGCCTTTTCACTTAGAACCGGAAATTTTTCAAAATCAATGAAAGGCGGAATTATATTGACGTTTTTTTGATTGATCCTCTCTGCGGTATATTTGGAATAAACAATGATTTTGTCTGCAAAATTAAGATTGGTTTTTTTGTTTTGAGGGGGGCAAGCCAGATTTTGAATGATTTGTACTTCGAATCTTTTTAGAATAGTCCCAAGCACTCGAGTGTTAAGGGGAGTTGGAGCGAAAAGTAGATGGGCAATGCTTATCCCGGGATTATTTTTTAAAATTTTAGGAAGTGACAAAATTAAACGGGTTTTTTGGATTCCCGTCCAATCAGCCCCTTTATAAATCAAATGTTGGGTAATGTGTTTGGGAAGAGTTGAATCATACTTCCCTACCAGAATATGAAATTTATATTCGGTAATATTTTTTGCAATTGTATAAGCCAAATTCTTGCTAGCCTCGTCCCAAGGGGGGGTGAGCGGGCGGGTGATTAGAAGGATTTCGGGCGAAGATGAGTTCATAAAGTTCATAAAGTTTATCAAGTTTATAAAGATAGATCGAAAAAAGTGTGTCATCCCGTCCTCCGAGCTGGGATCCAGTAACTTTTTAAATTATTCTAATTAATCTAATTATTCTAAACAAATTCACAAGAACCATTTTTTAAAAATTTTATTTATTGGTTTTTGGTGTTTTTTAGATCAATTAGTATAATTAGAACAATTAGAATAATTAGTGAAACTAACCTAGACCCCGCTTCTTTGCTACCGTTAGGCAAGAAGTCCGGGATGACATAAAAATAAAGTTCTATTTACTTCTTCTTCCTCCTAACCATTCGCATAAAAAAATCAATCTCAAAACTGCCAAATTCTTTGAATAAATAAAGGAGCAAAATATAAAATCCAAATTCTAAGGCGCCGATGGGTAGCGTAAAGATTGATTCCCTTGGTAAAAGAAAAGCGGGAATGGAAAGTAATAAGCCAGCCAATACAATTTTAAGAAAACTTTTTAATTCAAATAAATAACCGAAGAATTTATAAGTGTAGACTAGCATAATCAGTGTGACAATCAAAGATGTCGTAGAAGTTCCCCACACAGCTCCAAGAAGAGCATATTTTTTGATAAGAAAATAGGTGAGGATAATATTGAGGATGAGTCCAAAAAACGAGATGTACATTGGTACTTTCACTTTTCCGGCTCCGTTTATGACAAAAGTAAGAACATAAAAAATGGTCAAGAATCCTACTCCAAAAACAAAAATTGACATTGGTTCTGTGGCTGCTAGAAATCTCTTAGAATAAAAAATTTGTAGGATTGGAGCCGAATATGCTGACATTAAAATGCAGATAGGTACCAGAAACATGGTCATTAACCTAAGTGACTGGCTGACCAGTTTTTTTGTTTCATCGTGATTGTTGTTAGAGGTAGACCTGGAAACGGTGGGGAGCAAAATAATAGTAAGAGCATAAAAAAGATAATAAGGAATGCGACCCACTGTAATAGTCGCATTGTAAATCCCAGTTAAATAGTCATCGCGCAAAAGACCTTTTACCATATAAAGGTCAATAGTAATCAGAAACTCGTAAGCGATCATAAAAAGTGTGACCGGCCAAGCGTATTTCAATAATTTTTGCCATTTAAAACTTCCTTCCGGTTTTTGTTTTTTGTAAGAGTTATAATGACTGGCTTCAAAAAAAATTGTAAGAGGAACAAGAATATAGCCAAGAATAGCGCCTTGGAGAGCCATTCCACGGCTTTTGAGGAGCAGGGCTAACCCTAAAATAAAAACTACTCGAAAAATGGAACGACTGGTTTTGAGGATTGCCTGAACTTTGAATTTGTGGACTCCCGTGTAATAGGAAAAATAAAAAGACGCTAGAGCAAAAGAAGGGATAATAAAAGCGGAAATCTGAAATAAGGGCGTTAAGCTACTGTCACCTAGGACGTCAGAAATAAGAGGGGAAAAAAAATAGAATAAAACCGTAACTGAGCCAATCAACAATGTTTGTAGTATCGCCGCTTGTCTTTTAATAATTGGCACTAGTCCCGGTTTCTTTTCAAAAATCTCGCTTAAATACTTTGCCATCGCCGTCGGAATACCATTTCCGATGAGAATTATAATCATAGTAGAAAGCGTGATCACCACTCCATAACGACCATACCCCGCCGGTCCCAAAATCCGCCCCATCCCACTGTGGACAATATAACCAGAAAGATTGAAAAAAATTTCACTAATTAGAACAAAAAAGAAGGATTTGGCGAGCAAAATATTAATTCAAAATTAAAAATGCAAAATGCAAAATTTCGGTGTCGCTAAAAGTGACAATTAATTAAAATGTGAGCGACAGCTCACTCCACAATTTTTAATTTTGCATTTTTAATTTTAATTATCCCAGCCATTTCTCTCCCACTCTCCAAACATCCCCCGCTCCTATAGTTAGAAAAATCGTGGGTTTATCGAAGGATTGACTATTGAGAAATTCTAACGCCTCTTTATGATTTTTAAAATAATGAACCACTTTTTTGTCTTTGGAAATAAGATTGATAATATCTTGACTGCTGACTTCCCCACTTTCTTCCCGGGCGGAACCGTAAATTTCTAGGATTCCGATTCGGTCAGCAATCTCAAGCGACTTGGCAAAATCTTTAAGAAAAGTTTTGGTTCGACTGAAGGTGTGGGGATGAAAAAGGACAAAAATTTCGTGATTCGGAAAAGCTTGTTTTACGGCGGACAAAGTAGCTCTAATCTCTGCTGGATGATGGGCGTAATCATCGTAAACCAAAACGTTACCCTTTTTTCCTTTTAGTTCAAATCGTCTTTCGGTTCCTTGAAAAGACGACAGACCCGACGAGATCAACTCGGAAAGTTCTTTAAGCCAATTCTCTTCCTGCTCCACATTTTTAATTTCGGTTTTTAGCCAGAGAATAGTTTTGAAACGATCGATTTTTAATTGATTTTTTTCTCGAGGAAAAAGTAAGGGATAATTCTTGTTTTTCCAAAGAGAAAGCAGAAAAAAAGCCAGAAAAGTAGCAGCAGCCCTGAGATTAGAAAGATTATGTTCACCAACAAGCGGGGTTTTAATATTTATTATCAAATCCGGTTGACTTTCAAAAGGCAGTGCTTTAGAAGGTAAAGATATTTTAAGACTAACTTGACCTTTATTATTTTCCGATGAGTTATTATTTTCCTCATCTCGAATGTCTTTACCAAAAAAACCGATCAGCTCTTTTTCTGTATTTTTTAGCTTTAAACCAGTGATTAGTTTTTGAGTATTAGCGTCTTCCCCGTTTAAAATCAGTATTTTTGTTAGAATTGTTTTATTTTCTTTCCATTTTTGAATAAAATTCTTAAAACTCAAAAAATAATCTTCCTTGGTTGGATAAAAATCAGGATGGTCATAATCGATGTTAGTGACAATCAATCCCCAAGGATTATAGAATCGAAGTTTGTTTTGATGTTCATCTGCCTCCAAAACGAGGAGCGGGCTTTTCCCTGAGATCGAATTGCTTCCCCATCCTAAAACATTGCTACCAATCAAGGCAGTTGGGTCAAACCCTATTTTTTTCAGAGCCGTTGCCAAGATAGCCGAGGTGGTGGTTTTACCGTGAGTTCCACAAACGGCAATTCCCAGGGATTCATTAAACAACTGCCCAACTGCTTCAGGATAAGTGATAGTGGAAATTCCTCGTTCGATACCAGCTTGAATTTCCGGATGAACTTCCGGATTATAAGCAGTGGAATAAATGATTAAATCAGTTTTATTGGACAAATTAGAAGCCTCAAATCCTTCTTTGAAAGGTATTTTGAGCTTTTCTAAAACCTTATCGGTAAAAAACTTCTCCTGGGTGTCCGAACCGCTTATAATTTTTCCCTGATTTTTCAATATCTCGGCCAAAGCCGTCATACCGACGCCTTTGATGCCGACAAGGTGGATGTTTTTGGAAGATTTGAGGAGATTGTTTTGAGGAGACATTGGGATTTAATTAAAATTTTCAAATATATGTCATCCCCGGCGTGTCGACCGGGGATCCAGGAGGATAGAATTAATCTAGCAAAATTCCAAATTCCAAGAAACAAATTACCCGCCTACCGGCAGGCAGGCAAACAAGATACAATTTTCCAAATTCAAAACATTATTTTTTTTATTTGGAATTTGTGATGCTTGAATTTGTTTGCAATTTGTCTCTTGTTTCTTGGAATTTTAAGTTTTACTATCCTGGATTCCGGGTCAAGCCCGGAATGGCACATGGTCTTTTCTTTTTATTTATTCTACAATTCCTACAAGGTATAATTCTAAAAATTATTTTAACATATTTTTATGCGTTCTCTCGTGGATGATGTAAAAGATCGGACTGATATTGTGGAATTTATTTCCGGATACTTGAAACTTACTCCAGCTGGATCAAATTTTCGGGGTCTTTGTCCTTTTCACAAAGAGAAAACTCCTTCTTTTATGGTAAGTCGGGAAAAACAAATTTTTCACTGTTTTGGATGCGCTAAGGGAGGAGATATAATTACTTTTGCCGAAGAGATGGAGGGTCTAGAGTTCAAAGAAGCGCTTAAAATGCTGGCGGAAAAAGCAGGCCTTGACCCTAGTAAATACCAAGGAATGAGGTCTAGCGCCTTAAGTGATGGTCGGGGAAGTAGGAAGGAAATTTTATTTCGTATTTTAGAATCAACCACTTTGTTTTTTGAAAACGCCCTGCAATCAATAGAAGGTAAAGAAGCTTATGATTACTATATTTCACGCGGTTTAAAACCCGAAACGATTAAGCAGTTTCGCTTGGGATATTCGCCTCGAAAAAATAATAATGGTTTCCCCACTGCCCTCTTTGATAATTTAAAATCTCAAGGTTTTTCCCCAGAAGAAATATTGGAAAGTGGCAGTGTTTTTCAATACCAAAGCGGAAATTCTAGGCTGTTTATGGATCGTTTCAAGGGGCGAGCGATTTTTCCTATCTTTGACAGTTTAGGAAGACCGGTTGGTTTTTCTGCACGAGTTCTTCCCGGTGATACTACCACTCAAGGCAAATATGTCAATACTCCCCAAACGTTACTTTATGATAAGGGGAGTCTGCTCTACGGTTTTCATTTGGCTAAGCCCTTTATTCGCGAAGAAGGGGAGGTAATACTCTTAGAAGGTAATCTGGATGTGGTTTTAAGCCATCAAGTCGGAGTTAATCAGGCTGTAGCCACTTGTGGAACAGCGCTTTCCAAAAAGCACCTTCAATTCCTGCGCCGATATACCAAAAGAGTAGTTTTGGCTTTTGACGGTGATATGGCCGGAGTTAAAGCCACCAAAAGAGGAGCAGAACTCGCTTGGGAAGATGAATTGGACGTCAAGGTAATTTCCCTTAAGGTCGGAACAGATGTGGCGGATATTGCCAAAGAGGATCCTGAAAAATGGAAAAGAAAAGCACGTAAGAGCAAGAGTGTTTTAGGCTATTTTTTTGATTTAGCTTTTAAAAAAAGGATACTGTCCCTTGACCAAAAGAAATCCCTTGCTGACCGGCTAATCAAGATGATCGCCAAAGTGCCTTCCGAAGTGGAAAAATCGCATTTTGTGAGAAAACTTTCCGAAGAAGTCCAAGTCCCGGAAAATTTTCTGTTTGAAAAATTGAAAAAAGAACAAAAATCAACTGTTGAGTCAGTTAATCAAAATATCGGCGCGGAAAATACCCCCTTAAACCAAGAAAAAGGGAGAAAATTTTTGTTGGAAGAAAGGATAGTCGGACTGATTTTTAATTATCCGAAACTTTATTTTGTTCTGAGGGAGAGGATGCAAAATGTTTATTTTAAAAGTCCCGAAATTTTCAGCATTTGGAAAGAAGTGAAAAAATTTTTAAAGGGTTTAGATGACAAATCCCTAGAAAAAGTAAAATCGGGAGACTTCAAGTTTGAAAGCCGTAATTTAGAATTGGAAGCTTCAAAAATTGCCATTAAGATTGAAAAGGAAATGGAACTAACGAACGAAGATGATCTGGAGGAACAAAAAAAAGAGCTTTTGTATTGTCTAGACAATCTTTTAGAGGAGAACTTGCAGGAAGAAAAAAGAGTTTTAGTAAATTTAATAAAAACGGCTGAAAAACAAGGCGATAAAATGGAATTAAAAAGGCTTTTTGAGGAACTGAACGCCTTTAATCAAAAGATTAAAGATGGTAAAAATAAATCGTGAAATGCAATTTTTATAAAAAAATGTTAAAAAAAGTTGGTATTTTAATTTAATTTATTTAACAAAAATGAAAACAAAAAACAAACTTTCTTGGTGTTTGTTTTTGAGCTTTGCTCTCTTGCTTTTTCAAGTGGGTAATAGGGCAAGTGCAAGTACGTCGAATTTTACTTTTGGTATTGTGGGGGACAGCGAAAAGTTTAATCCAGACATTTCCAATGGCCCCTTACAAAAAGCGGTAAAGAAGATTTCTACAGCCAAATCAAAGTTTATTGTTTCTATGGGGGATATGAGCACTTCTTGCGGGGGTGATGATGTTTGCAAGACCAGATTTACCAGTTTTAAGGATATCCTAAAGTCAAAGTTTTCCAAATACTATCTGACAATGGGAGACAACGACCGAACGGATACCTCTGCAGATGATATTTGGCAGGAAGTTTTTAGTCTTCCTGGCAACAGTCCCTCTTCCAGTTATGATGAAACGGTTTATTCTTTCAATTACGGGAATTCCCACTTTGTTTTCCTTAACAGTCAAAATCCTGATGATCACGATGTTGACAGCGATCAAAGAACTTGGCTAGAAGAAGATCTAAACAATAACACGCGAGAGAATGTTTTTGTTTTTTTTCACGAGCCAGCCTGGCCCACAAATTCCAAGGTAGGTAAAAGTTTAGATAAGAATCCTTCTGAACGAGATGAGCTTTGGAATATTCTTTCTGATTACAAAGTCACGGCAGTCTTTTCTGGACACGAACACCTTTACACCAGAAAAAAAATCACTGTCGATCTTCTTCCTGGAGTAAAAAACGAAGTTTACCAGTTCATTGTCGGCAACACTAACGCTTCAACGTCCGCCAAAGTTCCAAAAAAAGGGATGTCCGATTATTATTATACAAAAAACAGTTATGTGCTGGTAGACGTAAAAGGAAAAAAAATTACTGTACGTGCTTACAAAACTAACGGAAAACTTTTAAACAAGTTCGATTTTGTGGGAAAATAAAAAGTTAATTTGAAATTTTAAAAGGATAAATTTAAAAAGACCCTTTTGACAGCGGGTCTTTTTAAATGCTTTGAAATCTTATTTTTTCTCCTTAGTTGCCTTTAGTTTTTTATATAACCGACTTTTTTTTCTGGCAGCTGTGTTTTTCTTGATGACTTTTTTCTGAGCGGCTCGATCAATAATTTTAGTGGCCTCTTTAAGAAGTTCCTCCACCTTTTTTGTCGCTCCCTCGCTTTTCAGAGTTTCCTTCATGCTTTTGACAACTTTCTTCATCTTATCTTTAACTGCAACATTACGGGCATTGTTTTTCTTGGAAACTTTTAAATATTTTTTTCCGGCTGATTTGTTAGGCATTGAATTATCTTACTTTTAAAACTTATCTCCTCTTTTATATCTTAATTCTTAAATTCTGTAAATAAATCGAATTTCAAAATAGTTTTTAAGGAATTTTTTCTTAATTTCTTGTTGCGGAACTCGCTTCGCTCACACAAGTCCTCACAATAAATTAAGAAAAAATTCCTCAAAAACTATTTTGAAATTCGATAACCAATAAATATTACCAAATTAGATAAAAACTTGTTAATCTGATGTCATAGAAAGTGATTTTTATGGTTTTTGATTTCATTAAAATGTTTTTTTCACTTCAAAACATTCTTCTCTGGCTAGCAACCTACAAATATTGGGTAATATTTCCCATATCCGTTTTTGAAGGTCCAATTGTGGCTGTTCTCTCCGGTTTTCTTTCTGCCCATGGAAAAATTAATTTTGTGACAGCTTATTTTATCTTGGTTTTGGGGGATGTCGTGGGCGATCTCTTGTATTATTTTCTGGGTCGTTGGGGAAGAAACACTTCTATTGCTCTGGGATGGAGAAAAATTACGGGAGCAAGCAATGCAAGAATTTTAAAGCTTGAAAAATATTTTAAAAAGCATGCTGGTAAAACGTTGCTTATATCTAAAGTTACTCAAGGGATAGGATCAGTATTTCTGTTTGCGGCCGGGGTAGCCAAAGTTCCAATCGGCAAATTTGTTTTTTTTAATCTTGTAGGAACTTTACCAAAATCGTTTCTTCTAGTTCTTATTGGGTATTATTTTGGGGAATCCTATAAACAAATTAACAATTACCTTAGCTATACAGCCGAAGTAACGGTTGGAATAACTATTTTGCTGATTGTTTCTTATTATTTAGCAGTTAGATTTATGAAGAATATGGAAAAGGAGTGAGAAAAGATGAGCCTTTTTTGCAGTTTTCGTTTAAGTCTTTTGGCGTGCTAACTATTAACAAAGCCCTCATTATTTTGCGGGCTTTGTTTTTTGATAGAATAGTTTTTTGTTTTTTTCGTATTCTTCTTGAAAATTTTTTGTCTTATTAAATAAAATCTGATAAAGTCGAGCTGTAATGGTTTAAGTACCTAGCGGGGTGACTATAGTTCAACGGTAGAACGCCAGTCTGTGGAACTGGTCACGAGGGTTCAACTCCCTCTAGTCACCCCAGTGGGTATTTGGTCAGAAACAAAAAATTAAAATTTTATTCATTTTTTAAAATTAAAAAAATGTATGAAGAAAATTCTAATGACATAGACAAAGAGAATCTTTTCCAGGTGATTGAAAATATGCCCAATCAGTTGATGGAGGGATTAGAGCTTTCCAAAGAAATAGCTCCAAAGGGTGAATTCGACACTCTTCTTATAAACGGAATGGGGGGGTCGGCGCTGGTGGGAGATTTGTTGCAGATTTATTTAGATGTAACTGTTAATAAAGAAAGAAGAGGAAATCCTTTTCGCATTATTATTAATCGATCCTATGCCCTTCCCATGGAAGCGTTTAATCCGAAATGTTTGAATGTCATTTCTTCCTATTCTGGCAATACTGAAGAAACTCTTTCTGCTTTTAAAGAAGTTTACGAAAACAAACTGGCTTGCATAGCCATTTCTAGTGGGGGAAAAGTGACCGAGATTGCTCGAGAATGTAATGTTCCCCTTGTTAAACTTCCCCAAGGCATGCAACCAAGAATGGGAATTGGAACTAGTTTCTCCGCTTTACTGGGCGTTTTAATAAATATAGGTGTAGTTAAAAATGTCGCCGACAGTCTGGCTTCAGCAAAACTGGAAATATATATGAATATGGAGAAATACAAAGAAATTGGAAAAAAAATCGCTGGTAATGTTCATGGGGAAACGCCGGTGGTTTATTCTTCCTGGCAGTTTAAATCAATTGCCATGATTTGGAAGATAATGTTCAATGAAAATTCCAAAACCCCTGCTTTTTGGAACTATTTTCCGGAGCTAAACCACAACGAAATGGTTGGATTCACTAACCCCCAAGCTAATTTTTCCTTGATTTTCCTTGAAGATAATAAGGACGATCCCAGAAACCTAAAACGTTTTGAAAGAATGGCTAGTTTGCTTGCTAATTACGGAACAAAGGTGACTAAAATTGAAATGCCCGAAGGAGAAATTATTTTTCGTATTTTTTCCATTTTACAAATCGGTTGCTTCGCCTCGTATTATCTGGCTATTGCCTATGAAACCGATCCCACGCCGGTTGCGATGGTAGAAAGATTTAAGGAGCTGTTGAAATAATATGTATTATTCTAAAATCTATTTTTTGAGTATTTTTTGTTAGTTTCTTGTTGCGGAACTCGCTTCGCTCGAACAGTCCTCACAAGAAACTAATAAAAAATACTCAAAAAATAGATTTTAGAATATTCTTAATATTTGATAAATGAGATTTTTAAGAATAGAATGAAAGAAAGTTAATTATAAAAAATTTCTAAAAACAAAAAAAATGAAATTCTGGAAACACATTATTAAAACGCATTTTATTGCTGCTGTTCTTATGATAATGGCAGGTTTGCTGGCGATTTTTAGTATTTGGGACGATTCAGCCGTGAGGGATGAAATGCCTCATATTGTTTCCGGATATTCCTATCTAACCAAACAGGACTATCGTGTCAACCCTGAACATCCGCCACTTATTAAAGAGTTGGCGGCCGTTCCACTTCTTTTTCAAAGCGTTTATTTCCCTGAACAAGATCCTGCTTGGAAGGATCATGTCAATGACCAGTGGGATCTGGGAGACAAATTTTTATATAAATACGGAAATGATGCTGATAGAATGCTGTTTTGGGCTCGTATTCCTATGATTCTAATATTCCTTTTGGGAGGCTGGGTACTTTATCGGTTTGCCGAAAAAATTACCAAAAGGAGAGAAACTGCCTTAATTGCTCTTTTGCTTTTTCTTTTTTCGCCTAATTTGATGGCTCACGGGAGGTTTATTACGACCGATATGGGAATTACTGCCTTTACTGTTTTTGCTCTTTATTCCTATTATCTTTATTTAGAAAGACCAAACTGGAAAAGAATGCTGTTTGCCGGTTTAATTTTTGGTTTAGCGCAACTAGCCAAATTTTCTGTTTTTCTCTTAATTCCCACCTTTTTAGTAATTGGGGCTCTTTATGGTTTGGGGGTGTACCGCAAAGGAAAATCCAAAATAGCTTTACACCAGATGTTTCTCCAAATAGGCAAAGCTATTGTAATAATGGCAATTGGATATGTTTTAGTGGGGGTTTGGTATACTTTCACTATGTGGAATATGCCATTAGCTGTTCAACATCAACTAATCAATGAATCTTTAACCCCCAATGATCTGGGGAAAATCAATGCTCCTTACTACTTGAACAAAATGACAGATTTTCCCCTTACAAGGCCTTATGCCCAGTATCTTTTAGGATTTTTAATGGTTACCGCTCATGCCACTGGAGGCCACACCACTTATTTCTTTGGGGAGGTGGGGAAAAATTGGCCGGATTACTTTGTTTTCGCCTATTTATTAAAAGAACCGATTGCATCGCAAATACTTTTCTATTTTGCTGGAATAATATTTACTTTGATTCTTGTAAAGGTGTTGAAATCTTGGTCTAAAGGGAAAAATCACAAGTTATTGAATGCTTATTGGCTTCAAACAAATGCGGTTCTTATAGGTTATTTCTTTTTCGCTTTTCTGATTTTCTTTATGGCTTCGGTTAACAAGCTACAGTTGGGAATCCGTTATATTTTGCCTGTTTTTCCTTTCATTTATCTTTTTACCGCCTATATGCTTTCAATTTTTTGGGAGCACTTTGAAGGAAAGAAACAAGTCTGGGCACGCTTTTTCACTATTGGAATACTTTCTTTGCTTCTAATTTGGGTTGTTGGGAGTAACATATTAGTTTTCCCAAGCTATCTTGCCTATTTTAACGAAACGATTGGAGGACCGAAAGAGGGTTATAAATATCTAGTAGATTCCAATTTGGATTGGGGACAGGATTTGATCAGATTACGCCAGTTTATGGATGACAATAATATTCCTTATGTTAAGATTGATTATTTTGGTGGGGGAAACCTTGATTATTACTTAAACGGCAGGTACCAAGTTTGGGGGTTTGACAAGAAGCCAACGAGTGGTTGGTTCGCTATTTCCGCCAGCGCCATTCAATGGAACAGTTTGAATCCTCCTTCTCAAGGAAGCTACCATTGGCTGACAGATTATTATAAACCAGTCGCTCAAATCGGATATTCAATTTTCGTCTATCATGTGCCGGAAAACTAGTTCATTGGGTTTATCAAGCAAACTTTTTTATTATGATCTCTGTTGCTATAGGTTTGTTTTTTGTTTTATTGCGTTTTCTTATCTATTCATTATAGTTCTTATTTAATGAACTTGATAAACTTTCTAACTTGATAAACTAATTTGGTGTTTCTAAAAAAACATTATCCTTTTTTACGTTCGACTCTCCTGAATTGGTGTAAGGAGGGGGAGAAACCTCCGCTTTTTATTTTTCCGTTGGGGGAAGAAGAATGGAAAAAAAACCAAAGTGAAATATTTGCTTATTTGTTGGGACATGAAGACGGAGTCTTGTCCGATCGAAATTCTTTGGAGTCGGAAGTAATTTTACTTGTTAGGAGCGTTGGGAAAAATAGTATCAGTATTAAAGAAACCAGAAGTTTTATTCGAGACCTCAGTCTCTCGAGTTCTTCTAGGTCTTTTAAAATAGGGATTATTCCGAATGTTAGAGCGCTAAACCTTGAGTCTCAAAACGCTCTGCTTAAGACTATGGAAGAGCCGAGAAAAAATCGTTACCTAATCCTTTTTGGAAATTCACGGGAAGAAATTCTCCCAACTTTAATTAGCCGTTCAATTCAGTTTAATTTGACTAGAAAAGAAAATCTGCTCATCACAGAATATTTAACGAATAACTTCCCCCATCTTAAAAATGAAGAAATAGTAAAAATATATTTTTGGTCGCAAGGAAATATTAATTTAGCCAGTAAGATGGCTGATAATTTCACTTATTATGAAAATATTTTTGATCTTTTCCAAAATCTAAGCTCTCTGAGCCCGACTCAAAAAATATCTTGGGCGAAAGATTGGATAAAAAACAGCCAAAATGAGGTTATAGATTTGCTGGAAATTTTTACTTTAGAAAACTATTCGAAACTCAAAGAAGCTTATGAAAAAGAAGACACGAAGGGATGTAAAAAACTAATTAAAAAAATTCAAAAAACATTGGATTATACCAGTCAAGCCAAAAAGAGCAATCCTAGCGGAAACCCGGAATTGCTTCTTGAAGCTTATCTTTTAAATGTTTAGAAAAAAAATTCATCCAAAGCTAAAACAAGATTCCTGTTCCGCAAGACCAGAAAGGTTCCCCTTCTTTTTCTTTTAGGTTGACACTCCCATCTTTACCAACCTCAAAAACTTCTCTGAAAAAACCGGCTGGAACTGTTTGGGAATGATAAATCCAAGTTATTTCCCAACCATTGTCTTTGGAAGTTGCTGTCGTAACCGGCCGTTCGTTTGGTAGCCCAAGATCATTACCGTTGTCATCTTTACAATGTATATTATCATAATCGCTTTTTTGCCAAACAGTAATCCTGGAGCGATCATAACTGGTTGCTCCAAGCTTAGTTCTAAGAAAATCAATATATTGTATAGCTTGTTCGGGGGATTGAGGAGAAAAAATCTTACTTAGATTTTCAGCGGTAATAATGGCAAAATAATTTCCAGTGGCAAAAACGGGCGTATAAACAAGGTCTCCCCCTCCCAGAAGTTTTGGTGCCATAATAATTTTTGCACCCTCCACTTTGAGTGGAACCGGTGAAAGTATTTCTGTATCACTCAATCCCATTGCCTTTTTTTCCTGATTGCTCATAAAATCATTGGGATTTGAAACAATGAATTCATCTAGGCTAGTCGCTTTTTTTAGTCCTTCTATATCTGTAACCGTCGAATTTGAAGACATAATTTCGATTAAAATTAGTGCAATTGCAAAAACCGCTAAGAAGACTAGAAGACTCCTGATAATCCTTTTGTTTTGTGAATCTTTTGTCATTTTTTTATATTATTTTTTGGAATACAATTGCAAATTTATTTACTCACAAAAAAACTGGCAATAGCACTCATAAAAAAGATAACCCCTAAAACTACGGTTCCGTAAAAAAGCCCTCTGTCAAGACCTCGTTTCGTGTAAAACGAACCTCCTACTCCTTCCCCACCTAAAACGCCGGAAGCACCGCCCTCTCTGTTTTGCAAAAGAACTACAATTGTGAGAAGAATGGCTGATACAACCTGGACTATCGCTATAATTTGAACCATAACCTAATGTTAATTTTTATACTTATATTAATAAACAAATTTATGATTTTGAGTAATAATTGATAACTAGCCAAAAATTTAAAAAATCTGTTTTTTAGTATTTTTTTATCAATTTCTTGTGAGGACTGTCTGAGCGAAGCGAGTTCCGCAACAAGAAATTGATAAAAAAATACTAAAAAACAGATTTTTTAAATTTCTAATACCGAATAATTGTCGCAATAGTAAACAATTGATATTTTAGTAATAGAATCAAATTTTAAAAACAAAATTAGAATGAAACATAAAACTAACAACTATTTTTTGATAGCAATCGCTATTGTTTCAGGGTTGGCGGTGTTTAAGATGTTTTCTCCTTTTATCATTACTCTGTTAATTTCTTTTATTCTTTGGCAACTATTCAAAAAGTGTTTTGAGTTTTTTAAAAAAGTTGTTAAAAACGCTCAAATTGCTTCCTTTCTCACTTGCATACTGATTGCTCTCATTGTCATTATACCTATATTTATCATTGGTAGCATTGCTTCAAAAGAAGCTCTTGATATTTATGGCAATATTAGCAACAATCCTTCTATAGTTGTTGGATTTGAAGATAAAATGAAGCTTTGGGTTGTTCAGCAAGGAAACCATTTCGGGCTCGAGGAAGCTAAAGTTAACGATTATTTTACTTCTATTAACCTGAATGAGGTTACTAATCAAGTAGCCGGGGTGACTGCTGGGATTCTTCAACAGGTATACACTCAATTGAGCTGGTTTATTTTCCTGGTCTTTGTTATGATTTTTACACTTTACTATTTTTTCTTGGATGGCGAAAAGTTTTTAAGGTATCTTTTTCGAATTTCTCCCCTACCCCAAAGAGACGATAATACTCTTTTTGAACGTTTTATGTCAATGAGTCGGGCAACTCTGCGAGGTAGTGTGATAATGGGAATCATACAAGGAGTTTTGGGAGGAGTTGCTTTCTTTTTTTTGGGCATCGGATCTCCGGTTTTCTGGGGATTGATGATGACTTTTTTCTCTGTCATTCCTCTTGTCGGTTCAGCTATAATTTGGCTTCCTATGGCTATTTGGCTGTTTGTTACCGGACAAGTTATGTCGGGACTAATCCTTGTTTTTGTCGGCACTTTTGTAATGGGCGGTTTCGATAATTTCTTGCGACCGAGACTAGTGGGAAAAAATACGGCTATTCATCCAGTATTGATTCTTTTGGGAACCTTGGGTGGAATTGTTGAATTTGGAGCAATGGGTTTTATAGTGGGGCCAATCATTATCTCAATTTTTGTAACAATTTTAGAAATATTTGAAAAAAAAATTATCCAAGGCGATAATTAATTTTGTCTTATAATAATTTACTAGAAACTTATGTCAGAAAATCTTAAGGAAGAAGGGGGTATATTGGAAAAATTATTGAGCGAAGAAAGAATTAAAGAGTTTATCGACAGAATTAATGAACTCAAAAGAGATAACAATCTCGATCTTTCAACTGACGAAGATCTTTCCCTTGCCATAATGAATCTGATTGGAATTGAGGAACACTTGTTTTTTACCGCTGAAAAAACCCAAAATAACGGATATTTTGAAATTTTACGGATTGTTCGTGAAATGCGTAAAAGGCTTCTTAAAAAGATTATCAAGGAATACGAGGGAGAAGTGTGGTGTACCAGCAAACATCTTCTTTCTGCCAGTATGCGTCTGATGGAAGTCGGGACAAAGAATCTAAAAGATGGCAAAAAAGAAACCGCTGACGAGATGTTTCGATTTTCCTATGAGCTTTACCTGCTTTTTTGGGGACTTAATTTGAAAATTGTAAAGCCCGAAGAAACCAAGCTGATGCGTCGGGAAGTGCGGGACACTCTTAAAAAATTGGGGATTCACCAAAAAGACCATAATACTCAAAAAAGAACGGGTGTTTTGGGAAAACTCGGTGAGCTAGTGAAAAAAGCAGTCGATTGTTGTATTGAATAAAAAATTCGAATAAGTCCTATAGGACAAATAAAACCTATAACTAAAACAAAATGAAAAAAGATAACTTGACCAAAGTGGTCGCGACTATTGGCCCCGCTTCAGAAAATATTGAGACTCTCGAAGCAATGATAGAATCGGGGATGGATATTGCTAGATTAAATTTTTCTCATGGTTCACATGACTGGCACGAACAGGCTATCTTGAATCTGCGCCATGCCGCTTACCGAACTGGAAAAAGTGTTGGGATCATGGCTGATCTTCAGGGACCAAGAGTGAGAATTTCTGAATTAAAAGATAAGAATAATAAAGTTTCTGAGCTAGAATTTAAAAAAGGAGAAAAAGTTTATTTAGTTGAAGGACGCTTAGAAGGCGATTTAAAGAAGCAAATCCGCTTAGATTGTGATGTGATGCTCATAAAACACCTTAAAAATGGTGACTCGGTGTTTTTGGACAACGGTATGGTAGAGCTTAGAAGCCTTAAAAAAATTAGCGAGAAAAGATGGGAAATGTCGGTAAAAAATAATGGACTGATAAAAATACGCAAGGGAATAAACTTTCCTACTCTAGCTAAATTTATTCCTTCTTTTACAAAAAAGGATCAAAAAGACCTTGAATTTGCAGTAAAAAAGGGACTTGATTTTATTGCCTTATCGTTTGTCAAAAACGCAAAAGACATTGTTTCCCTCCAAAAAAGAATAACTAAAATTTTAGGCAAAACGACTGGACATCCTTGGATTGTGGCTAAAATTGAAACTTTGGAAGCACTGCATAATCTAAAAGATATCCTTAAAGTGGTGGATGTGATTATGGTAGCCAGGGGCGATTTAGGAGTAGAGGCACCTCCCGAAAAGGTTCCTGTTTATCAAAAATTACTACTAAGACACTGTCTCCGAAGCGGAGTACCGGCCATTGTAGCAACTAATATGCTTGAATCAATGGTTGATTCTCCTAGGCCTACTCGGGCAGAACTAACGGATGTTGCCAATGCCGTTATCGATAGAACTGATGCGGTTATGCTTTCGGGGGAGTCAGCCAGCGGTAAATATCCAATTCTTTCTGTCCAGATGATGGAAAAAATAATTAAAGTTACGGAAAAATCACCCTATGACGACCTAAACCGAGTTAAAGAGCTTGAAACAAGAAGAAATCTGCCTCAAAAAAATCTCCTTCAAATGACAGCTCAAGCAATTTTCCGCCTAGCACTCGAGTCAAAACCCGATGGAATTGTTCTGGAAGAAACTCCCGTTCTCTTTGTTAAGCATCTAGCCAGTCTTCGTCCCAACACTCCTGTTTATTGTTTTATGGGGAGCCATAGCCCTCTTTCCAGAAAACTTTTAGTTTGCTGGGGGGTTCTCCCCTTTCCTCTTCGGACTGCTTTCAACGAAGAGATATCCGGCTTAAAACACTTAATCTACGTAAAAGCGGAAAAAGACAAAAAAACTGGATGGAAATTTAAGGTCAAAATAGAAAACCAAAATATAAATATTGGAATCTGACAGCATTTCGTTTTTTAATATTGCTTGTCAATACCTGAACAACAGCTTTATTGCTTGATAAACTTGAAAAACTTTATAGCTTGAAGAACTAATCTTGATTTTCGTTTTATCTTTTTTTTAGAAAAAATTTATCTTCTCTTTGATATAGTTTCGGCATAAAGATGTTCGCGAAAAATTTTGCTCCTTTTTCCGAATATTCTTTAAAGGCGTAAAAGGCTTACAACCGCTTCTCTTTTTCCAAGAGGGAGAAGCGGTAAGGCTTTCTACATATTTATAAATTTTTATTCCTTTTAATCATTTATGCGCCGTACTAGCAAAATAAAATCCTGTGCCATAGTCGGGCTTGAACCAGTGGTTGTCGAAGTAGAAGTGGACTGTTTTCCAGGAACCCACCATTTCATGATGGTTGGGCTTCCAGACACTGCCGTGAAAGAATCCCTGCAACGGGTGGGATCAGCTATGAAAAATAGTGGGGCGGTTCCTCCTTATCGTCTAGGGAACTTGGTTGTTAATCTAGCTCCTGCCGATCTTAAAAAAGAAGGCGCAATGTATGATCTACCAATCGCAGTAGGGATTTTGATGGCAAGCGGACAAATTCCCAGCAAGGAGGAAATTTATAAAGACAGTCTGTTCATCGGAGAATTAGCTCTAAATGGTGAATTGCGAGGAGTCAGAGGAGCTCTCCCTGTTGTTATTTCCGCCAAAAACAGTGGGTTTAGAAGAATTTTTCTTCCTGCTGAAAATGCCAGGGAAACTTCCATTGTGAATGGAATCGAGGCATATCCGTTAAACAGTTTAGCTGAACTGATTTCTTTTTTTAATGGAGAAATAAATTTGTTTCCTTATGAAAGAAAAGAAAATTTCCAAAAAAAACCGGAATATCTTTATGATATGCAGGATATAAAAGGGCAAGAGCATGTGAAAAGAGCAATGGAAATCGTGGCAGCCGGAGGACATAATGTTTGCCTTATCGGTCCCCCGGGATCAGGAAAAACTCTTATTGCAAGAGCATTTCCAGGAATTTTGCCGGAGATGGATACGGAAGAATGTCTGGAAGCAACTAAAATATTTTCTGTTTCAGGCAAGTTGAGTCGCGACTTTCCTCTAATTAAAGAAAGACCTTTTCGTTCCCCTCACCACACTTCCTCAAGTGTCGCTTTGATTGGTGGAGGAACTAATCCAAAACCCGGAGAAATTAGTTTAGCTCATAGAGGAGTTCTTTTCCTGGATGAATTTTTGGAATTTCCAGCCAAAACACTCGATTGCCTGAGACAACCACTGGAAGACGGGATAATCACTATCTCTCGAGCTGCCGGATCAGTTACTTTTCCTGCTCGGTTTATTTTGATAGCAGCTATGAACCCTTGCCCTTGTGGATATCTTAACGATCCTGAGAAAGAATGTACCTGCAACCATAGTTCTGTTGTTCGATATCAAAAAAAACTTTCCGGTCCAATTAGCGATCGAATGGATATTTTCTTAAATGTTCCCAGAGTCAAATATGAAAAATTAACTTCCACCCTCCCGGAAGAAAGTTCTGATAAAATCAGGGAAAGGGTGCAAAAAGCTAGAACTATGCAACAGGAGCGCTATAGAGGACAAAAGATTTATTCCAATGCTGAAATGCGCAATAATCATATAAAAAAATATTGTGTTTTCTCTCCTAAAGAACAAGATTTATTGAACCAAGCTATCAGAAAATTTCATTTAAGTGCTCGTAGTTATTTTCGCACTATTAAAATTAGTCGCACAATTGCAGATTTAGAAGGATCGGAAAAAATATTCGCCAGACATATTGCGGAAGCCTTGCAGTACCGTTTACAAAGCATGGATTTAATTTAATTTCTTTTTTATATATGAAAAATACTAAATCCCAGGGCAATTATGCTGAAAATATCGCTGTTTCTTTTTTAAAACAGAGAAATTATCAAATAATCGCCCGAAATTATTCCCACAAAAAAGGGGAAGTGGATATTATTGTTTATGACTCAAGAAGACAAGAAATTGTTTTTGTTGAAGTGAGAAGTAAGTGGCTGTATGAAATGGAAAATATCTACAATCCGCTTTCCATAATTCCAGAAGACTCTGTAAATTCTCGCAAGCTCAAAAAAATAGAAAAAACTGCCTGGCTATTTCTTGAAAAAGAACCCGAGCTTTGGGAACCCTATTTCCGGGACTTAGCCCCCTACACTTTCCCCGAATGGAGAATCGATCTAATCAGTGTGATAATAATTAGGTCGATTAAAAAGGTAAAATTAAAACACTATAAATATGTGACGATATAAATAAAAATGTAAAAATCAAAATGTAAAATTATGGTGTCGCCTACAGCGACGATTGATTGATTGTCGATCAAGGCGACTCAATAATTTTGTATTTTGATTTTTACATTTTTCATTTATCTAATTCCATTGATCTCTCTTAACCTGATCACTGAGAGGATCTTCATAATCTGTTGCTTCTTTTGGCGTTGCAGTTAATACTTGTCTAGGTTTTGAGCCTTCTGCCGGGCCGACAATGCCCTCCCGCTCCAAAAAGTCCATCAGCCTTGCGGCACGAGCATAGCCGATTCTCAAATGCCGTTGCAAAAGGGAAGTGGAAGCTCTTTTTTCTCGAGTAACAATTTTCACCGCCTCTTCATAAAATTCGTCTTCGTCTTCCTCGTTCTCGCCACTAATTCCATTGCTAGAAGAAACGGCTTTTGTTACGGTTGGATCATATTGCACTGCTTCTTGGTTAATCAGGTATTCAACCATTTTGCGAATTTCTTTTTCCGAAACGTATGCGCCTTGAATACGCCTAGGTTGATTGGACTCCCGGGCAAGATAAAGCATATCTCCTTTTCCTAAAAGTTTCTCTGCTCCAGACATATCTAAAATAGTTCTGGAATCGATTTGAGAAACTACCTGAAACGCCATTCGAGTGGGAAAATTGGCTTTTATAATGCCGGTAATAACGTTAACCGACGGTCTTTGAGTAGAAAGCACTAGGTGGATTCCCACTGCTCGAGACATTTGTGCCAATCTAACAATCAAAGATTCAATTTCTTTAGCAAAAGGAGAAGACATTAAATCAGCCAATTCGTCAATAATAATAACAACATAAGGCAAAAATTCCGGTTCGATAATTTCTCCGGTCTCTTGGTCAACTTCTGGTTCAATCTCGCCTTCTGTAATTTTACTGTTATAGGAAACAATATTTCTTGACATTGTTTCCTGAATTAAAATATATCTTCTTTCCATTTCCGAAACTGCCCATTTCAAAGCGTTCGCCACTTTTGGCGGATCCATGATAACAGGAGTTAAAAGATGGGGTATATCATTATAAACCGAAAGCTCTACTCTTTTAGGATCAACGAGGATAACTCGCATATCCTTTGGAGAATTGCGATAAAGCAAACTAGCGATTAAGCAGTTGATGCCGATACTTTTTCCCGAGCCGGTAGAACCAGCAATCAACAAGTGAGGCATTTCCGCAAGATCAGAATAAACATAATTACCTGCCACGTCTTCTCCTAAGGCAATTAACAAGCGGTCTTTAGATTCATTGAAAGTGGGCGATTCCAGTATTTCTCGCAACGAAACCACTCTCTTTACCTTGTTAGGCACCTCTATCCCTACCAGTGATCTTCCAGGAATCGGGGCTTCAATTCTGATTGGATGAGCAGCTAAGGACATTGCCAAGTCGTTTTGAAGAGCGGTGATCCGACTTAACTTGATTCCCTCCGCCGGACGCGCTGCATACTGCGTAACAGTTGGACCAACGTTTACATCGGCTATTTCAGTAGGGATACCAAAATTAATAAGAGTATTTTTAATAGCCATGGTGTTTTTCTTGATATCCTCAGCAATTGCTTTCGATTTAGTTTTTTCTAAAATATTAAAGGGGGGATATTTCCAATTTAGCTGGGTAATTTCCGGTTTAAGCACAGATTTTTCTATTGGGATATTTTGAGTCTCCTTTTTTGTTTCTTCCGGTGGTTGCTTTCGTATTTTTTCCCAAACATTTCCCTTCTCCTTTTGCTCGAATTCTTTGAGAATAGCTTCTTTTTGTTTATCTTTTTTTCTCCAATCCAGAACCCGGGTGAAGATATTTTTCTTTTCTAATTCTTCTTTATTCTCCTCTGTTTGGACGGAATCGCTGAAACTTTCTTGGTGCGCTTCTTCTTTTTCTATTTCTGTTTTTTGATTAACTAAAATTTCCTCTTTATTTTTTTTATCTGCAATAAAACTATCCAGAAGCAAAATAATTCCAACTACAAAAAACGTAAACAAAAGAGCAAAGCCTCCCCAAAAACCGAGAATTCTGGACAAATAGGCTAGAGAAAGACCAGCATAGCCTCCCATAGTTCGAGCCTCCAGTATCTTAATTTTTACTCCATTTCCACCCGAGAAAAGAGCACTTATAGAAAGTGCAGAAATAAACATCACAAAAATACCGGTCACTCGATAATAGGGATGAGTGATTTTTTCCTCTCGAACAATCCAAAGCCCGCTTGCAAGCATAATTATGGGAATAACATATCTTCCCCACCCCAAAAGACCATCGAGTATAAGTTCAATGTACTTGCCCATTGCACCGGCCTGTCCTAGAATACTGAGGATAAAAATTATGGCAATTCCCCAAACTATTACGGCATAAAGCCATCTTCTGGCAAAAGTGGAAATTTGCGAATTATCCGCCTCTTCCTCGAGATTTTGCGATTTTTTACTGTTTTTTTTTGAAGCCACGAAAAACGATTAATTTTATACAATTTATACCGGCATGGAGTTTTTCCATTTTACCTTTCGATTTCTCTCTTTTCAATTATTTGGAAAAAATAAAGCCATAATGAAATTTTCCGACATTAAACTTTTTCTCCAACCTAAATCCCTCTTTCTTCGCTAAATTTTTAATCTCGCCTTCGCTGATTCTTGATTCTAGGGGTGGTCCAAAAAAGGAAAATTGTTTCTTGGGCTTTTTTTCCCAATCAATAATTACCAACTTGCCGTTTTTAGCTAGAATTCGCTTACTTTCTGCTAAAATAGCATTGCTTTTGGTCGAACTGTAAAGTATGCTGGCCAAAATTACCCATTGACAATGTTCAGAAGGAATTTCTTTTTGAAGAGCATTTTTCTTTTCCAAATTATTCCTAATAATCGAAACATTTTCTAATTTTTCCATGTGTACGCGACTTTTAACTGCTTCAAGTGGGCCCTCCATAACATCTACAGCATAGACTTTTCCTCCTTTTCCCACTAAATGTGCCAAGGGGATCGTAAAATAACCTCCTCCGCAACCTAAATCAGCGATATTGTCATTCATCTGGATTCCTAAAGTTAACGCTACTACCCGAGGATTCATAAAATTCCCCATCATTGACCCAACGTCCGGTTTAATCTCTTTTTTTTCTTTTTGATTTAGCATATTTTTTGTTGAAATTTTGATAAAATTCTATTTTGAAAGGGGTTTGGAAACGTTTAGTAAAAAATCAGCCTCCTGCAATTTTTCATCTATGGTGGCACGATTAATTTTTTCCTCCAACTGGTTCAAAGATTCATCCTTGAAATAGAGTCGCCCCATTTCGGGATGCCAGAAATAATCGCTTAGAGGGACATACACTCTAAACTGTTTTTTTTGATTTTTTAGCCAGTCATCGAGAGTGTCTCGATTGATAAAGATATTTCTCAGTTCTACCTTAGTCTTTCCCCCTTCTTCAAATTTTTTTTCGATTTTTACAATGTGCCATCCATCAGTTCCTTCGATTGGATCACTAATTTTTCCAACCGGAATACTGAATGCAACGTTAGCAAAGTTTTCTGGAGCTTCTTCTTTAGTAAAAGCCGGCAACAATCCACCGTATTCTTTGCTAGGAGACTCACTAAATTCTTTGGCAACCTCCGCAAAATCTTCTCCATTCTTAATTTTATCCAGCACGGTTTGCAATTTAACTTTAGCATTTTTATCAAGCTCTCCTTGGTTTTTGACATATTCTTCCAATTTATCCCGATAAAGCAGGTCTTTTACTACTCTTTTTTGAAAATCATCTGAACCCCAGCCGTAAAGAAGGGACAATTGAGTTAAATTTTCCTTTTCTTGATTATCGCGAGCTAAAATTTTATTTGTAGTATCAGAAAGTTCTGCGTCGGAAACTTTTATTCCCCTTTTTTCAGCTAAAATTCTTATTATTCTATTTTCAATCAACTGATTAAGAACGTTTTTCTTGATAATTGCTAGGCGCTTCAAACCTTCATCCGTAGAAAAATCAAACCCGCTCCCCTTGTAGGCAGCCTCCTTACTTTCCAAGTATTTCCTGATAGACTGGATATTTTGGTTATAATCATTAAAAGATATCCAATTAGTATAATTAACGATAGCAGCTGGATAAGGGATGACCCTAGCTACCGAATTGGAAAAAGAATTTTGCCAATTTAGGCGATAAATACCCCATCCAGTCACAAAAAAAGTGGCTACAAAAAGAGTTATAAAAATCAGCACCCATCTGAGTAATCTTATAAGACCACGATCAAAATTATCTGGAGAAATATTGGCAGGTTGTTCTTTTATATTGTTATTTATTTGCATTTATAATATGAAATTGCGTAATGCTAAAATATTATTTTTTCTTTTTCTTGGTCGCCTTCTTAGTCTTTGTTTCCTTCTTGGACTTTTCTTCCTCGATAATTGATTGGCTTTTTTCTAATCTTTTTTTGAAGCGATCAACTCGTCCAGCGGAGTCCACAATTTTTTTCTGTCCAGTATAAAAAGGATGGCATGCACTGCATATTTCTACTTTAAGCTCAGAAACGGTAGATTCAGTTTCTACTCGATTACCGCAAGCACAAATAATAGTCGCTGGTCCATAATTTGGGTGAATTTTCTTTTTCATCTGAATACATCTTAAATAAATAATAAATCAGCTGTTTTTTAACATGGAATAACGAGATAGGCAAACCCAGGATAGTTTAGAAAGTTATGAAAGTTTCAAAAGTCTCATAAAGCAATACGAACAAAAAAATCTTTCTAAACTAATTTTTAGTTTTTCCTTTTCACTAAATAAAGCAGGAGTAGCGAAGTAACACTCATTGCTCCTATCATGACTAGAAAAACTATTTTTGTGTCTCTAAAAACAGGGGGCATGTCTACATTCATCCCAAAAATAAAGGCAACAAGGTTGGCAGGGATAAAAATAATCGAAAATGCCGTAAGAACGTTGATGGCACGATTTAATTTATAAGAGAGCAAGGTATTATTTGTGCGATGCAAAGCATTGATTGTTTCCCAGTAATTTTCCAGGGTGTTCCAAATTTGAATGTTAGTGGCAATAATATCGTGAGCATAAGTTTTAAGATAATCGTCATTAGCAATTTCTTTCACAGCAAAAATGGAGCGTAAGATGGAAATTTGAGGCTTTATAATCCTGCGAAACTCGATGATGTCTCTTTGTAAAAGCGAAATGCTTTTCAGTGTTTTACCTTCCTCCTCTTTAAAAAGATGCTCCTCGATTTTGTCGATTTCTTTAGCTAAATCATCTAGGAAGGGGAAATAATTACTAAGAAAATTGTTTATTATGATAAGAAGAAGGTAGTGGGAACCGTTATTAAAATATTTTTTGCAACTTTCCAGGTTAGAATGGCATTTATCAAAAAACAATGCCACTGGGGAATCGGGATGAGAAGTGGCGGTAACCACAAATTTTTCGTTTACCAGAATGTCTACCTCGCCGATTTCTTTAAAGCTCCCATCCTCGCCAAAAACGGGATAATGGATTACCGCGAAAAAATATTTCTTGTGATCGCTGAATTGAGGTCGATAAACCGGTAAAGTCAGTTTTCCAATGATAAGAGGGTGAAGATCGAATTTATCCTGTAAAAAAGAAATGTCCTCCGCTTTCGGTTGTTCAGCCATCACCCAAGTCAATTTGTTAAGTTCAATTGATTTCATTTTTTGTTTTAATTTATTTAAAAATATTTTATATACTTTACAAACTTTATGGACTTGATAAACTTGATAAACTAATTTTACCCTTCTTTTTCAACCATTAAAAATTTTCCTTCGAGGCAAAGAGGGGAGGCTTTCAGGATGACAACTTTTGCCCATTTTCCTACTAAATCAATTCTTTCTTTTAAAATAAAATAAACATTTTTATCCTCAAAAGATCTGCCCCAATAATAATAAAGTTCTTTTTCTTCTTTTTTACCCTTTTCTTTTATTTTATCCACAAGCATTACTAGCTCTTTTCCAACAAATCTTTGATTAAGCTTATCGGCTATTTTTTTCCATTCTCCATCCAATTTTTTCTGCCTTATTTTTTTTGTTTCAATCGAAACATCATCTTTCATTTTAAAAGCCTCGGTACCTGGTCTTGGTGAGTATTTAAGAGAATATAACATCTCAAACTGACATTTCTTAAGCACCTCGAGAGAATCTTTAAAATCCTCTTTTGTTTCCGAAGGGAAGCCAACAATAATATCACTGGACAAAACCGTTTTAGGGGCATATTTTCTAATTTTTTGGACAAGATTAAGGTAATGTTCCTTACTGTATTTGCGGTTCATTAGCCCTAAAATCCTTGTACTTCCTGATTGAATAGGTAAGTGCAGGTTATAAGAGATTTTCTTTCTTAGGGCAAGAGTTTTAAGAAAAAGAACATCCACATCTTTGGGGTGCGAGGATAAGTATTTAACCCAAAAATTTCCTTTGATTGCATCTATTTTCTCCAAAAGGCAGGCAAAATTCCAGATTGCACCTTGTTTATCCCGCCCCTTATAACTGTTGACGTTTTGCCCCAAAAGATAGATTTCCTTGTACCCTTGGTTTATGAGTTGTTTTACTTCTCTAATAATCTCTTCGGGGGAGCGAGATACCTCTTTACCGCGTGCGTAAGGAACAACACAATAGGAACAAAAATTGTTGCAACCGCTCATAATAGGGATGTGAGCACGATAGCGGGAAAACCTTTTTGTTTTCGTGGCATAAAAACAAGTTGCGTCAAAAGGAGAATTAATTAATTCCATTTGGAGCTCTTTTTTGTCCTCGTTTTTTTCTTTTTTCTTAAAAATAAGAAACTTTTCCAAGGCTTCCTTAAAATTAAAGACGGGCAAAGACAAATCAGCAACATCGGCAAGTACCCGCTGGATGTCTTTTCTAAGGCTTAAACAGCCGGTTAAGACAATAAAAGCGTTCTGGTTTTTTATGCGCAGTTTTTTCATCCAACTAATCGCTCTTTGTTCCGCGCCCCTTCTTACTCCGCAACTTACAATTACAATAAAGTCGGCTTTTTCTGGATCTTTAATCAAGATCCCCCCTTTCTTCTCAAGCAAAAAGACAATTCTTTCGGCATCAGCATAATTCATCTGACAGCCGTAAATTTGAACACAAAAAGAGTAGAGACTTTTTTTTGTCATTTAATCTTTTAACTTTTTATCTGAAAGCAGAACTCGCCTGTCAAGAAAACAGGTTTTTTATTTTTCAACTTTTTTAGACGCCCTCTCTTTTTGAACTTTCGCTTTCTTTTGAGTGACAGTTCCACCCGCTTTAACAATGGCTTCCTGGGCAGTCCCCGAAACCAGACACTCTTCAATCTTGAGAGATTTGGTAATTTCGCCTTCCCCCAAAATCTTAACTACGGCCTTCTTTTTGGAACGGCTTTTTTTGTTAAGTTTTAATAATTTTTTCTCAATCAGTGTTTTGGGGCTGACTGAATCACCGGATACAAAGTTTTTTTCTAGAACATCCAAACTAATAACAATATTTTTCAGTTTAGGAGAGGAAAAACCACGAATTTTAGGCGAGCGGGATACCAAAGTAGTATCCTGTCCTTCAAATCCCGGGGCAATATTCCCACCTGAACGAGCCTTCTGCCCCTTATTTCCTTTTCCTGAGTAAGTTCCTCTCTTTCCACCTCTTCCTATTCTCTTGGATTTTTTGTGCCAGCTTGGTTTCTTTAAATCTTTTAATTCCATAAAATTAAACTAATCTAGTTAAAATTAATGTTATCTTTATTTCTTGATTGTTGTGGCTTTGGCGGGAGCGGATTTAGCTTTCTCCGTTATCTCGGGAGAGACTTTTACCCCTTCCTCTTTTTCAAGGCTCTCTTGAGTCTTTTTCTGCTCCTCGAGCTTCTCTGCCTTTTCCATTTCCTTATTTTCAAACTCAATTGGAGTAGAAGCTCTCTTGGATCGCATAGCTTTCAAGGCGCCAAGCATTGCTTTGGCAGTATTTATCTTGTTACTGGAGCCAAGGCTCTTGGCAGTCAGATTTTTTATTCCTCCTAATTCTGCGATAACTCGAAGCGATCCTCCAGCTACAATACCTTTCCCAATTCTAGCAGGTTTTATAATGATCTTTGCTCCTTTGTATCTGGCTTCGACCTCATAGGGAATCGTTTCGGAAATTATAGGAAAAGATACTAAATCTTTCTTTGCATCATGAATTGCCTTACCAATTGCAGTAGATACGTCTGACCCCTTAGCTACTCCCACTCCCACCTTTCCCTTGCGATCTCCGATGGCAACCGTAGCACGGAAACTGAATCTTCTACCTCCCTGGACGACTCTAGCCACACGGGCGACATGAAGAAGGCTGTGGTCAAAATCCTTTTCTCTTTTGTCTCTTCCTCTTAGATGAGAGTCGCGACGACCACCACCCCTGTTTTCCTGTCTCCCCCCTGGCGTATTTCTATTTTGATCAGCTGTTGACATAAAAATATTCATAACAATTAAAATTTCAATCCGTTTTCTCTGGCTGAATCAGCCAAAGCTTTGATTTTTCCGTGATATTTATAACCTCCGCGGTCAAAAACCACTTTGTCGATTTTTTGTTCAAGACACCTCGTGGCAATCATTTTTCCTACAGCAATAGCACTTTCTATGTTACTTAAAGATTTTTTCTCTCCCTTTTTCTGAAGCTCTTTACTGTGAGCCTTGGCAACAACCTTACCCTCGTCGTCATTGATTGCTTGAACATAAACAAACTTCAGACTACAAAAAACGTTAAGTCTGGGGCAATCAGCCGTTCCTTTAACTTTGCCTCTGATTCTGCCATGCCTGGATAATCTTTTTTCGTTTCGTGATACAACTTTTGAACTCATATTTAATACAAAAAAATAAGACGTATGAAACTCTAACGCGTTAAAATAATTTAGCCAATTTTTCGAGTCTTTCTAACCAAAATTCTTTCCTAAATGATATTTATTGCTAATAATTTTATATTAGGCAAATAAGTTGATAAATTTTAATTTTTATAATTTTTGAATTTTGTAAATAAATCTTAATCTTCTAAACAAGTTCCTCTCTTAAGAAAAGGAAAAACTTAATTATGTGTCATCCCGGGCTTCTTGCCTACCGGCAGGCAGGGACCCGGGATCCAGGAGAATAGTATTAATCTCGCAAAGCGTTGATTTAAATATATTTAATTTTTTAACGATAAATATTAAAATAAAGTCTTGTTAGTCTAACTGGATCCCCGGTCTACACGCCGAGGATAACACGTGTTTTTAAAAATTACTTTTCAACTATGTCTCAAACTACTGATAAAACAATTCTCATCGTCGGCCTGGGCAATCCTGCGCCGGAATACCAAAAAACTCCTCATAATGCGGGTTTTTGGGTTGTTGAGGAATTTATTTCAAACAGTCAAAGAATTTTTGAGAGTGCCAAGAAAGTTCACTCCAAAGTGGCAAAAATTAAAACATCCGAAAAGGAGATTATTGTTATCAAACCTCAAACCTATATGAACAATTCAGGTCTAGCCGTTCGGGAAGCGCAGAATTTTTGGAAAATCAGAACTGCTGACATTATCGTGGTGCATGATGACTCAGATATTCTTTTAGGAAAGCTGAAGATTTCAGCTAACCAGAGTTCTGGTGGCCATAAAGGAGTTGAAAGCATTATTAAATCTCTCGGAAGCACCAATTTTACCCGCATTAAAATTGGCGTAAGACCAATTTCCAAGGCCAAATCTGAACTTCAAGGACACATTAAGGCGGAAAAATTTATTCTAAAAAGTTTTCCGCCAAAGATTATTGAGACCGTTTCCAAAAAAGGGACTGAGGTCCTGGAAGTTTTGATCCATGAAGGGTTTGAGCAGTCTATGAATATGTTTAATAACAGCAGTTTCACTCTTTAGTTTTCAAGTTCCTTTTTAATGTCCTCAAACTCGTTCTCTACTTCCTCCAATCTCTTCCGGCTTTCCTTGATCAATTTTACACCTTCTTTGACTTTCTGAAGTCCCTTCTCCACATCCACCTCCTCCTGATTATCGAACCAATTAGCAATTCCTTCGAGTTTTTTAAGGGATTCGGATAAATTTTGTTTGTCCATGGGTTTAATAAATTAAATTAAAAATGTAAAAATCAAAATGCAAAATTAAGGTGTCGCCCTTGGCGACCTTCAATTAATTGTCGCGAAGCGACACCACAATTTTCCATTTTTAATTTTCAATTATTTCTAACTTCCGACACAACTTCCCCGTCACTCAGTTTATTTCTGATTTCATCGCCCTTTTTGAGATCTTTAACCGATCGCACTACTTTTCCTTGAAGAGTTAAAATACTGTAACCCAGTTTTAATTGGTGGCTTGGATCGTTATTCTTAAGGTTTCTTTCGAATTGATCGATATTGCCATAAATGTGATTCAACTTATTTTCAAAACCCGATAAAATAATACTTTTCCCCCTTTCTATTTTTTCTTTTTGAATTTTAATTAACTGATTAAGAAGCAAAAACCAATGCTTGACGGATTGCTCCTTTTCTTTAAAATTATTTGAGATATCTTGAAAAAACGTATTGATTTTCTCTTTAACACGCTCCAGATTGTAACTGGAATCCTTTAATATTCTATCAAACGCATTTAAAACTTCAACTTGGTAAAGTCCCAGTTTTTCCACCCCCTTTTCCCAGGATTGATTGATTTCCCTAGCTACAATAGAAGGCGTGGAATAGGCTTGGTCAGCCACATAAGAAAGCAAGGGAACGTCTTTGTCGTGCCCAATTCCACACATCAAAGGGATTTCAAGTCCTACTACTTCACGAATAAGGGCTTCATTATTAAAAGCTTGTAGACTTTCCAAACTTCCTCCACCACGGATTATTACTAGCACATCGACCGGATGTTTTTTGAAAAATCGAACTGCCTCAACCAAATCCTTTACTGCCATCACACCTTCCACCCGGGAATCCACAAAAGTAATTTTATAGCCATATCGACCGATATTATTTAAAAAATCATTGATCACTGCTCCATCCCGCGAGGTAATAAGCCCGATTCGATGAGGATATTCGGCAAGTGGTTTTTTCCTTTCTTCGAGGAAAAGCCCTTCTTCTTCAAGTTTTCTTTTTAACTCATCATAAGCTTTTTTCAAGGCTCCTTCTCCAAACAATTCAATCGCATCAGTTCTAAAGGTAAACCGGCCACTTCTTTTGTAAACTTCTGGCGTTCCATGAGCGATAATTTCCATCCCCTCAGAAATCTCTACTTTGCATATTTCATAATCACTCCGCCACATAAAACAATTAATTAAACTCTCTGTTTCTTTGTCTTTGAGAGAAAAAAACAAATAATTGCCCCTCTGGTCCAAACTAGTAATTTCTCCTCTTATACTCGCTCTTAAACCCGATAAATTTTGATTTACCAGATCTAAAAAATCACCTACCGAATAAATTTTTTCCTTCTCATCTTTGTTGCCTTTTGGTAAAAATGAGAAGAGGGTATTTTCATCGTTGCTTTCAGAATCATTACCTTCTTCCAGGCCGGTAACTATTCGAAGAATGTCTTTCCCATATTTCTCAAATTTTCTTTCCTTAATTCCTTTAATCTTTAACAATTCCTCTTTATTTCGAGGTAAAATAGAGGCGATTTCTTCAATCGTTCCATTGGAAAGAATCCGAAAAAGTTCACAATTCTCCTTCATTGCCTGCTCCCCCCGCCAATTTTTCAGTTTTTCCACTATCGTATAATTGTTCATAAGAAAATCTAAATTTTACTTTTCTATTTTCAACTATTTTTAAATTTTTGGTAATTAAAGCATAAAATAAAAAACGGAAAGCCTTTTGGCATTCCGTTTTGGATTTTATTAAATTGCTTACACGTGGTGAAGAGTTTTTGGATGAAACAACAAAACATCCGCGTCATGTGCTTTTTTCCAATACTTTCCGCGAACGAGCAGTTTGATTTCATCTTTGTTGACTTCTTTTGTTTTGCCTTCCAAATTGATTATCTTGTAAGCAGAATATTCTATTTCCATCTCTTCGTCTTTGTAGATTATTTCTCGTAAGCGGACATAGTCAATGTCGATTATTCGGTAAATACTGCCGGCAAAAACTCTTTTCATTTCAACTAAATCATCTTCCCAAAAAGGTGTTTCAGGAAGATCTCGAATAAAATTTTTTTCGGCAATTTTCCTTGCAAGTTCGACTTCATTATTTTTATACTTGTCTCTCAAATATTTAAGCGCCACCGCTCTTTCTTTTGCAACTTTCTTGTTGCAATGTTCCAAATCGTAAGCTCTCCTAACCCAAACGGTTTCCCCACCAATTAAGGGAATTTTAATCTTTACTTTATCAAGATTTTTATAAATCCCCGGTTTAATTCCCCATTGGAGCGCTTTCTCCGAATTACGGCCAATTGCCAGCTCTTCAAATCCCACTATTTTGCACTGCAACCTCTTTAAGTAGAGATCTTCTTTCCTAAGGGGATTATCCGGCAATAAGGGCTTGTAGTAAACGAAGTCTCCAAGCTCAAAAAAATTATAGAATATTTTTTTCTCCATCTTGTTCCTCCTCGAATTGTTAAACAGCTTTTTCGAGGGTTATAGTGAGACAAATATTAGAAAAAGTCAACAAAAAACTTAGTTTTTCAAGTTATAAGGTTTTTCAAGTTTATCAAGAATAAAACTGTGGTATAATTTAAGGAAATAATTTTGATCTTTAATAAATTTTAATCAAAAACAAATGGAGAACGAACCAGAGGCTCCAAAAGAGCAAACTAATCCGGAAGTTCCAAGCGTAAAAACAAAAAAGTACGCAGGGTTTTGGATTAGGCTTCTGGCAACGATTATTGACGGGATTATCCTGTCAATTTTAGGTAGAATTCTCTTTGGAAGCGAAACCGCCAACATGCAGGATGGAACGGCTAATGTCAGCTTTACCGGCTGGCAAACTTTAGTTCCAATCCTCTACACCATCGGATTTTGGGGAGTGCTTTCAACTAGTCCGGGAAAAATGTTGTTCGGACTCAAAATTGTAAATGAAAAAGGAGAAAAATTGTCCTGGAAAACAGCTATTATCCGCTATCTTGGATATATCGTCAGTTGGATTACCCTGGGGATCGGGTTTCTCTGGATTGCTTTTGATAAGAAAAAACAAGGCCTGCACGATAAAATTGCTAAGACTTACGTAGTGAAGAAATAAATAGATATTTTTTATTCAAATTTATGACCGACGAATCATTAGACAACCCAGTTGCTTTGGTTTGTGAAAGTTGTGGTATGCCTCTTAATAAAAATATTTCTTCTGCACTGGACAATCGCTATTGTATCCATTGCCAAAATCAACAAACGGGAGAACTTAAGAATTTTGAGCAAGTCCGCGCCAGTAGCATCCAGGCAACAATTACCCTCCTAGGGAAAACTCCTCAAGAAGCAGAGATGATGGCCGACCAAATGATGCCAACTCTTCCCCGCTGGCAAAATAAAACCCGTAACATTTAGTTCTGATCAAATTAAAAAAGAGCAACTAAGTTTAGTTGCTCTTTGTGTGTTTTCTAATCGACGTACTAATCGATAACTGCATTTTTGGTTTTGAAGAAAGCTTCGTGAAAACTTTCCCCCAAAGTACATGCCCACGCAACTCCAACCCAAGTCGTAACAAGTATGATTGCACAAACAAAATAAGTTATGCAAAAACTTGGATAACCATTAATGACCTTAAGCTGAGGAATTACATACAAAAATTGACCAATAAACATAATCGTTCCTAGCCCGAAACCTTGATCAAGTGCATCGGAATGTACCGATGGTCCTCTTTCCGCAACCATTCTAAAACTGGCCATTAATGCCGCTAGAACGTTCGTTAGACCAATTATTATGGTGGCAGACCAATAATTTCCGACTGCGTAGAATGTAAGTCCACACATTCCATAGGAAATTGCCGTCAAGACAACAACATAACCGATCATTCTTTTCAATCTTGTCAACATCGCAATATCTCCTTTTAAAATTTTAATGATCAAACCAACGAGCTAAACTAAGCCCCTTTTTCAAAAAAAGCAAGAGAAACTGCTATTAATTTCGATTTTATCCTTTGACTTTAAAAACAAAGTACTCACCATTGGAAAAAACTTCATCAAAAAGATCTTTTCGGGCTCGAAGATTACCAATAAACTCGGCATGATCGAATTTCACTATCACCCATTTGGACTTGAATAAATCCTTGATCCGTTCTAGATTCTTATTGTCGTTACCAGAAGAAATAGCTGCAAACTGTATATAAAGATTGTGGTCAAACTGGTTCATAAATTCAGGATCAAGTCCCACAATGTAGTAATCTTTTTGGTTGAGATAAAAATACAAAGGAAAAACGTCCCAATCGTCCGTGAACACAATATCTCCCGGATTGCTTTTAGATTTAAGAAATTCCTGGGCTTCTTTGGCTTTATCAACGTTATAATCCATAGCCGTGTCCTTCCAGGCTCTTGACCATTCGCCTCTGGCAAACACTAGTGACGTAGATCCCAGTATTCCGATTCCTAAAAGTAAAACAATGAAATGGAGTTTATGTTTTTTGAAGTGTTCTCTCAGAACTCTATTGGTTGTTTGTTTTACCCACTCCTCCAGTTGTTTGCCCGCAATTAAAATCCCACTCAGAATTGCAAAAAATGGCCATAATTCGATGAATCTTTTTGATTTCCAAAGTAAAACCATCAGGAAAAGACTGAAAATAAAAACCGAAAGAGAAAAACGAGAAATTTTAATACCTTTGTAAAGAGCAATTCCAATCGCTCCAAAACAAATAATCAAAGGAATGTAGGAAATAGAGAACCAAAACCAAGTGTCATAAGGGTACCATTCACCGCCCGAATATTGTTTGGCTTGAAGACCAGTTTGAAATATTTGTAGAAATATTGATTTCACATTCGCAGGAAAATAAGGATTTATTACAAGCGACAAAGCAGTTCCAAGAGTGGAATAAATCAGCATTTTCCAATTCAATTTTTTTCTAGTGAGCAGGGAAATTCCTTCATAAATTATCACATAAGTCAGAAGGAATAAGAACCCTCCACCTGTATATAGCCATCCATAAAGGAAAGACAGGATTCCAATAGCAACATACCGCCTTTCATAAACAAGAAATAATCCGACTACAAGGAATAACAAAGAGGGAGTTGGGTCACGGATAAAGGCCATCCGGAAATAGAAATCTGAAGGCTCTAAAAAAAAAGCAATGAAAGTGAAGGGAAGCGCCCAAGCGAAGTTTAACCGCTTAAGTAGAATAAACAAGAAGACAAACACCAGAGAAAAAGTCAATACAATAAAAAGTTTCGGACCAACAACATCCCCGAATAATTTAATAAATGGAATCATTAAGAGATGGAATAAAAGGTGATTGTCAGAAAAATTTTTATTTATAGTAGTGAAATAGAGATAAGGAAATTGTCTAGTAAAGCCTTCCTTCATAATTAATTCCGACATGCCAATATGATAAAAGCTGTCATAACCGGAAAAATAGGGATTGCGGGAATTAAATTCTAGGGCATAAAAAATCGAGAATGTTACTACAAATACAATCACAATTTGAACCATATTTCTGCGAATGATTTTTTTAAACATGAAAGCCAAATTAAATTGATTAATTAAAGAACAGCAAAAACTTATTTCTGGCATTTCGGACACCAGAAAGTGGTTCTTTGGCCTTGTTTGAAAGATTCGATGGTTCCTTCACAATTGGAACATTTTTGATTCTTTCTTTGGTATACTTTTCTTAGATTGCCAAAATTTCCTTTGTTACCATCTGGGTTACGAAAATCACTAATGCTGGTGCCTCTTTCTTTTACCGCAAGTTTTAGAATTTTTAAAATTGCATTGTAAAGTTTATCTTTTTCTTGTTTCTTTAGAGTTTTTATCCTTCTTTTTGGACTAATCCCCGCCTCAAAAGGAATTTCACTGGCATAAATATTTCCAATACCGGAAATTACTGATTGATCCAGTAAGAATATTTTTAATTCTTTATTCTGATTTTTCTTATTCTTAAGAATCTCAGAAAATTTTTCCAAAGTAAATTCTTTTTCTAAGGGTTCCGGTCCGAGATCAAAAAACATCGAGCTAACTAATTTTTGAGTAATCGGCTCTTCGATAAACGTTATTTTGGCAAATTTTCGCAGGTCTGAAAGAGCTAATTCTTCATTTTTATCCAAGATGATTCTAAAATGAATATACTGATTCACTTTTTCCGAAAAAGGACTTTCCAGTTCTTTTCCCTTGAATTCATCTAACTTTTTACCGAAAAAAGAAACCGGTCGAACCATCAAATGTCCGGTCATTTTGAGATGAATCCAAAGTGTATATTTTTCTCCGATTTCAATAAGAATATTTTTACCTCTTCTTTGAACTTTAGAGAATATCTTGCCATTGAGCTTTTCATTCAATTCTTTTTCAGTTGAATTCTTAACGCCCCTCGGCCAATCAGTCCAGATCTTCTTGATTTTCCTTCCAATAATTTTCTTCTTAAGACTGCGAACTACAGTTTCAACTTCGGGAAGCTCAGGCATTAAATTAGTTTAAAAAATGTGTCATCCCCGGCGTGTCGACCGGGGATCCAGTTAAACTCACTAATTATTCTAATTGTACTAATTAACTTAATTATTCTAAACAAACTCTCGAAAACCAATTTCTAAGATTTTATTTTATTATTTAGTGCTTGGTGCTTTTTTAGGTCAATTAGTATAATTAGACTAATTAGTGCAATTTTCTATTCTCCTGGATCCCCGGTCGACACGCCGGGGATGACATGTTTTTTTACCATTTACTGACTTTATAAACCGCACAAACTAGTGCCGAAACTGGTTTTCCAGTGCATTTTATGCCAGTTATTTTCATATTGATTTCTCCAAAACTATCCTTGCGGTAAACAGTCATGTCAGTTAAGGATTTTTTTATCAAAGTTTCAACTTCTTTTTCACTTTCCCCGTGATGTTCAACAAACAAGCCTTTTTGCTCTTTTTCATTCATGACCCAGCCTACTCCGGCAAAAATACTGGCGTCTTTTTTAGCGGTACAATTGCGACTTAAAACCACATAAAGCCTTTTACCAAAATCTTTTTTTGATTCTTGCAGATTTATTTTTTTCACTTCGATTTTAGATTTGGGAGGAATGACCGAACTTAAGGGAATCAAATTATAATTAGCAATTCCCGCATCAAATAAAGCACTGTCGAAAGAACTCAAAAGAGTGTTTCCCGTCCCGGTTCCCCAAGTAACTTTGATCTTCATAACCGAATTTTAATTTAAATATTATTTAGAGATTTATGTTTTCTTATTTCCCCCTGGAATCCCCGCCGGAATACCCTTGAAATGGGTCAAAACTAGAATCTTTCTGATTTTTATATTTGTCAATTGCTTTGTAAGGATCCATTTTTCCGCAATAATCGCTTTTAACATGTGGGTCATTTTTATCAGTATTTTCGGCCGTCAGCGTCGCCATCATGATTTTTCCTTGATTTTGGGTGGCCATTGATTTTATATCATTAGTAAAACCGCACCTTTCTTTACCCCCCATCGTCAAACAACCTCTAGAATGAGAACGGTTGTTTCCAGAATGCATATTGCATCCCGACATTCCCTCAAATTTATCTCCTCCCAACTGACCGTTACTTAATTTTCCTTCCCCTTGTGGACCACAACTTACTCCAGCACCTGATTTAAAAGAACAAGGGTCGGGACTGCCATTAACATGAACGGTTTGCGCATTGAAAAAAGTAAAACCTGGCGACCAAGCTGTTCCTCCACTTCCTTTCGTCCAAGGACCCGCTGGCAGACCACCCTGCTCTGTTCCTTTATCTCCGTTCATCCCAACTACCTGTCCGTTTCTGTCCAAATAAAAAAGTCTACTAGCGTTTCGACTGGGGTGTAGAGCATTAGTAGGATCTTCCTTGTTCAAAAGGAGGACTATAACCCCATTATAGGGAATTTTTCCATCCTTGAAACCGATACATTCGGCCATTTCTTTGAAGCTGGGAGAAGGGTTGAAACTGCCTGGTCCTTTGTCAGGAGGAATATTTCCGTCTGGTTGGGTATTACCCCCTCCCGTATTACCGCCTCCCGTATTACCGCCACCTCCTGTGTTACCGCCTCCGCCTGTACCCCCTCCGCTTCCGCCAGAGCCATTATTAGAGCCTTTGTTACGATTCAAAGCATCTTTGATTTTATTATAAAGATCAGGATCCTGCTTGGCTACGTTTTCCTGTTGGGTGGGATTGGTAATTTGGCTAATAGTTTGGCATTGGCTTACCACTTCAGTTTTTACTGCGTCACAGGAATGTTCAGTCACCATTCCATTAAAACAAAGATCTTTTCCGGAACCTGGATAAGTTACCAGATTCGTTCCTTCACAACGAGTGGCAGGACAAGTTCTGGTTTGAAGGGCAATTTGAGAACAGGAACAACCCAAACGGGAACTGGAGGGATCTTTATCAGGAATTTCTCCCTTAGGTGTTCCTGGGCATTTATCAAGATTATTGGTTATTCCATCTCCATCGTCGTCTTTATCTGCACTGCTACTTGATTTATAGTCAGAATTTTTTATGCATTGGTTATGAAAAAGAGTCATCCCGCTTGGACACTGGCAACCCATCGTTGGATTGGAGACATCTGAACAATTAGTGCCTCCTAAAGCCTTGCATTCGTTTTGAAACTGAGTCCAATCCCCTCCTGAATCAATGCATAAATTCATGGTATTAGAAGATTTGGCATCAGGATAAATCACTGTACTGCCAGAAGCTTTTTTACTCTTTAAGCTGTTAATCAATTTACTAATCGCCGAAGATAAAGTTCCGTCTTCAACTGGATAGTCACCGGAAATATTAGAATAATTATTTTTTCCATCTATGCTAACATCTGCATCTGTTCGGCTGATTGAAGCAACTTCTTGAATCTTATTTTGCAAAGAAGCAACATATTCATTAATTTTGGCTGGATCAATATTTTTCAGATTGTCGGTATAGCCATTAGTATATTTTATATAATTCATAATATCATCCGCAGTCAAGCTACTGCTTGCAATAATAGCCTTTAAAGTGTTATCAGGATTCATATCTAAAAGATCCTGGCTTAAGTTTTGTGGATTAGTATTATTATCAAGTACGATAGCTCCTAATTTGTCAGATATTAGTTTATTTATGTTTTGTGTGTAAGGAATTTCCGACCAAGGACTAGTATCTGTTGCAAGGCTAGCATCTTTTTCATCAGCATAATTCATTACCGTACATTCAAAACTAAGAAAACTTCCTTCTTTCTTTCCTCCCAACATCCAAATTATTGTACTAACTACCAAAAAAGCCACCAGAATGAAAGAAAAACCCAAAGCCGAGTATACAGCAGTTAGTCTCGCAATTTTTAGGTATCGGTTGTTTCCAATAGAAAAAATATAATAAAGCCCGCTTATTACTAGGAGGAAAACTGCGACAGTCGCTGAGATGGAAAAAATCCATTTACTCGTCAAACTGAAAATTTCAATTAAAGAGCAAAAAGAACAGTCCATCCCTGAACAATTCACGAGTTTGTCCTGGGCAACTACAAACACAGGAGCCAAGGAAAAAACCGAAATTAGCAGGGCAATTTTTTTGTTTTGAGACATTTGTATTAGTTCATCAAGTTATAAAGTTTATAAAGTTCATCAAGTAAATATTTTTTAACTTTTTAACTTTACAAACTTTACAAACTTATATTACCACTTAGGTTTATTATCTTCAACATATGTGTCAATAAGAACTGAGCGAAGTTCGTCGATGTCTTCCAGGACGATTCCGGTTCCTCTTACTACTGCCGTAAGAGGATCATCAACCACCTTTACTGGCATCTCGGTTTGTTCGGCAATCAATCGATCAAGCCCGCGAAGCAAGCTTCCTCCGCCAGCCAGAATCACTCCTCTTCGCATAATATCTCCCAAAAGTTCAGGAGGCGTGGTTTCTAAAACTGTTTTTATGGTGTTTATGATAATTCTTACCGATTTTTGAGTAGCCTGGCGAATGTCACTGTCGCTCACTTCAATTTCTTTAGGAAGACCAGTTATCAGGTCTCTTCCTCGAATAGCGATTTTTATCGGTTGATCTAGGCGGTAGGCCGATCCAATCGCTACTTTTACATCTTCAGCCGTTTTTTCACCCAGAAGCAAACTGAAATTTTCCCTGACATAGTTGATGATATCCTCATTCATTTTGTCTCCTCCTACTCGCAAACTCTTTGCCACCACCGCTCCTCCAAGAGAAATTACCGCAATTTCCGAAGTTCCTCCTCCGATATCCACAATCATATTTCCTCCTGCTTCTTGAATGGGAAGCCGGGCACCAATGGCTGCCGCAATCGGTTCGTCAATTAAGTACGCTTCACCCGCTCCTCCGGAAAGAGTTGCCTCTTGAACGGCTCTTTTTTCCACTTCCGTCACACCAGAAGGAATTCCCACCAAGACTCTTGGTTTAATTAAAGAAGAAAAACGACCATCCCGCACTTTGTTAATAAAATAAGTCAGCATCTGCTCGGTTACTTCGAAATCGGAAATCACTCCTTCGACTAAAGGTCTCGTTGCAACTATATGAGCCGGGGTTTTTCCTACCATTTTTTTAGCTTCCGTACCAATTGCCAAAATCTTGCCGGTCTTTTTATTGACCGCAACAACTGAGGGTTCATTAATTATGACGCCTTTTCCCTTGACATAAACCAAAGTATTGGCCGTTCCTAGGTCAATTCCAATATCGAAACGCCAACGGCTTTGCCAAGCGTGCCAAAATTTTTTTAGTCTAAGCATAAAAGTTAATATCCTTACTCCTCCTTTTTAATCTTTGATCCTGTATATAAAGTTAAATCGACCAATCTTTCGCTGTATCCCCATTCATTATCGTACCAAGCGAATACTTTTACTAAGTCGCCACCTACTGTCATTGTAAGATCTAAGTCAATTATGGAAGAATGGGGATTCTTTTTAAAATCAGTTGATACCAATTCTTCAGAATTAGTTTCAATAATTCCTTTCATCGCTCCATTAGAAGCCGCAATAAAAGCGTTGTTTACTTTTTCAGCACTTACGGTCTGTCTCAGTTTTACCACAAGATCAGAAGCAGAAACTACCGGTGAGGGAACTCTTACTGCCATTCCATTAAAACGTCCTTTCAGCTCCGGTAAAACCTTTGTTACCGCGATTGCCGCCCCAGTTGTTGAGGGGATAATGTTGAGGGCGGCTGCTCTCATTTCTCGAGTTTCTTTAGCTGGCCCGTCAACCAAAGCTTGGCTCGCTGTATAGCTGTGGACGGTCGTCATCAAAGCTTGTTCAACACCGAATTCATCGTTTAACACTTTGATTACCGGAGCCAAACAATTGGTAGTACAGGAAGCATTGGAAATAATCTTGTGCTGTCCGGCTCTAAATTCTTTTTCGTTGCATCCCATCAGAAACATTCGGATATCTTCATCTTTAGGGGGAGCGCTCAAAATAACCAGCTTTGCCCCAGCAGTCAAATGTTTGGAGGCTTTTTCTTTATTTCTAAAAATTCCCGTACATTCAAGCACAACATCAACATCAAGATTTTTCCATGGCAATTTTTCTGGATCGGGTTCCTTGAAAAACGGAATTACCTTCTCCCCCACCTTTATTTCATTCTCTTTTGCATCAATTTTTTTATCCCACAATCCGTAAGCAGAATCATGTTTTAAAAGATAAACTAAATCTTTAGGTTCAGTAAGATCATTGACGGCAACGATTGTCGCGTCCGGTCTTTCCATGGCAATTTTAAAAGCAGCTCTCCCTATTCGCCCCATACCATTGATGGCAATTCTTATTGGCATTTTGTATTTTTAAAAATTAAAAATAATTTGAAATTAATTTTTACTCTTCAATAACAATTGCTCCGACTGGACAAACACTGGCTGCTTCTTTGCAAGCGTCTTCTCGACCAGCCACATTATTTTGATCGGCCTGTGATTTTCCGTCTTCCGGATTGATCATAAAAACAGCCGGTTCAATGGAGGCACAAGCTCCACAACCAATACACTTTGTTTTGTCAACGGTGACCTTCATTTTGTTTATATTAATTGTTATTTAATCTATCTGTCTTACAACCATTTTTTAACATCTGATTTAAAAGTTGTCGAAAAAATAATTGAAAAGGATAATGAACTAATAAGTTTAGAAAGTTTGGAAAGTTATGAAAGTTTAGAAAGTGGTTTTTAAAAAATATCTTTCTAAACTTTCTAAACTTTTTACTTTCTAAACTAATACCCATGTCTTTTCAAAACTCAATAAATACCGTCAAGGAATACCGGCCAATTGTCCTTATGATACTTGATGGATGGGGTATCAATTCTTCTATCGAAGGCAATGCTATAGCCAGTGCCAAGACTCCCTATATTAACTATTTGAAAGGAAATTATCCTTGTATTGCACTCCAAGCCTCAGGAATATCTGTAGGGCTTTCTTGGGGAGAACCAGGCAACTCAGAAGTAGGACATATGACAATAGGTTCAGGAATGATACTTTATCAAAATTTGCCCCGCATCAACTTAGCCATTCAGAATGGTACCTTTTTTACCAATCCAGCATACCTTGAAGCGATGGAATACGTCAAAAAAAAGGGAAGTGCCCTCCATCTAATGGGCATTATATCTAATGGCGGGGTACATGGACACACCGACCACCTTTTTGCATTAATTGAAATGGCGATCAGTAGCGGAATTAAAAAACTTTTTATTCATGCTTTTACCGATGGTCGAGATACTTTGCCAAAATCAGGAGAAGGTTTTATTGAAATGCTTCAGGAAAAATTAACCGAATCGGGGATTGGAAAAATAGCTTCCATTGGAGGAAGATACTACGGTATGGATCGCAATCAAAATTGGGATCGAATTCAAAAAGCTTATAATTCAATTACTGGCAACGGGGAAAATAAAGCGACCGATCCCATGCAAGTTATTCATGATTCTTATAATCAAAACGTTACCGATGAGTTCATAGTGCCAACAACTATAATTGATGAAAAAGGAGATCCCGTTGGTCCAGTTCGCGAAGGTGATGCTATCATATTCTTTAATTTTCGCGAAGATCGCGCCAGACAGATCGCAAAATCCTTTATAGAAGAAGATTTTAATGGTTTTCCAAGGGATAAAAAAATTCGCGACCTCCTTTTTATTTCCACAGTTTCTTACGAAGACGGGCTTAATTCGGATGTTGCTTTTCCACCTCAAAAAGTGGTTAACCCTATCGCCAAAGTGATTTCTGATACCGGAAAAAAACAGTTTCATATTGCCGAAACAGAGAAGTATGCCCATGTCACTTATTTTTTTAATGGTGGTCGTGAAGAGGCTTTTCCCGGAGAAGACCGAATGTTAGTTCCTTCGCCACAGGTCAGTAATTATGAAGAAACCCCGGAAATGAGCGCAGCGGGGGTAACGGAAAAAGTCCTAAATGCAATCAGCCTCAATAAATACGATTTTATTCTCATCAACTACGCTAACGCGGATATGTTGGGACACACCGGAAATTTTAGCGCAACGGTAAAAGCAGTTGAATCAATTGATAAATGTGTAGGGTATGTAACAAAATCCGTTTTGGAGAGAGGAGGTAGTTTACTTATCACTTCGGATCATGGCAATGCTGAGGTAATGATGGATCCCAAGAGCGGAGAAGTTACCACAGAGCACACTGACAATCCCGTTCCTTGTTTTTTTGTGACGCCGGACAATCAAAAAGAGCGGACAGAAACCCAAATTATGCGCCATCAAAGCATGGTGGACGGAATGTTGGTGGATATCGCTCCTACTATTCTTGCTTTATTGAATATCCCCGTTCCTCATGATATGGTAGGAAACAGTTTGCTAGATGCACTAAAATAAAAATAAATGGGTAATAGATACTTCAAGAAACTAATTTGACAGTGTCATCCCGGGCTTGACCCAGGATCCAGTTAGACTAATTGAATGTTAGTTCAATGTGCATTCTTAGAAAACTAAACAAAACAATATTCTACTAGATTAATACTATCCGCCTGGATCCCCGGTCGACACGCCGGGGATGACACGTAAGCTCGTTTCTTAAAAAATATTTATTGCATTTTACATTTTTAATTATTTGAAATGTTACGCTTTGGTTTCCATGTCAGTGCTTCCGGTGGTATTACAAAAATTCCCGAGAGAGTGGAATCTCTTGGCGGAGAGTGTTTTCAATTTTTTGCTCGTTCTCCTCACGGAGGAAAAGCAAAAGAACTCGAAGAAGCCGAAGTAAAAGAATTTAAAGAGGGATTGAAGAAGCTTGGTTTAAAAAATTATTATATCCACACTCCTTATTTCATCAATCTTGCTTCCAAAGACAATCGAATTTTTTTTGGCTCTATCAATGCGATTAAAGAAGATCTTAAAAGAGCTAAGATTCTTGGAGCAAAATACGTCGTAACTCATTTGGGAAGCGCTAGGGATTTTAAAATTGAAACACCTCTTTTTGAGCAAAATTACTCAGAGAGTTTTTCTAAAAAATATTTTAAGGAGCTTTTAGTTCTGGCTCAAAAAAGAAAGTTTGATCCAAGTGCCTTTTTAAGAGTGGTTGCGGGACTGGAAAAAATTGCCGGACAAGAAAAAAATATTCCTCTCCTTATTGAAATATCCGCCGGTTCTGGAGCGGTGTTAGGAGCTACCTTTGAAGAAATATCCTACTATCTTGAGGCTGTTCCCGCTCTCAGTGGATTTTGTTTGGACACTGCCCATGCATTTGCTTCCGGCTATGATTTTCGGACTACTGAAGAAATAAAATCCAACCTCATTAAAATGGAAAAGTGGATTGGCAGGGACAAATTAAAACTTATCCACTTTAACGACTCTCTGGCTGAATTTGATTCCAAAGTAGATCGCCACGCCCACTTGGGCCAGGGTAAAATCGGAGAAAAAGCTTTTTTAAATTTAGTAGACTATTTTTATAAAGAGGATTATAATACAGACGTGATTTTAGAAACACCAACCCCGGAAGGAATGGCTCGGGATTTGAGTTTATTGAAGAATTGGAGAAGCAATTTGGTCTGAACACCAGACGTGTTTTGGTTATTTTTGTACAAGCGCATAATTTAAAATGCAAAAATCAAAATGGAAAATTGTGGTGTCGCTAATCGCAACATTCAATTGATTGTCGCCTAAGGCGACTCCTCAATTTTGCATTTTGATCTTTTAATTTTACATTATTTTGATGTCAGATACAAATGAACAAATTAAAAAAATAAGAGAAAGTACGATAGAAATTTTGAAGACTTATTTTATGGACGAGGCGGACGAAGAGCTAAAAAAAATAAACGAGCTCTTAAAATCGCCAACTGTTTTGAAAAATCGAGCTCAAGTGGAAGAACTGGAAGTTTACGCCTGTCTTTTGAAATTCATTCTCTTTCAAACTTTATCCGAAAGAGAACAATTGGGGCTATTTGAGAAATCTCTCGTTAAAGCCTTTAAGGTTGGCATCGACATTAGGAATCGATTTTCTATTAAAATGAACCTGACTTCTGATGTTCTTTGGCCGGAAACCCTACAACTTTTTATAGAGGCGATGCTTAGGAATGAAGAAAGGATTGGATTGTTCGATATTAGAATCAATGGAGAAAAACAAGATTCCCCTCCTTATTTGCTTAATTGGTTACGCGACTATAACCGGATTTATGGAATGGACCGCCATGAAAAGATTATCCCCGTCAAATATATCACCGAAAATCCCAACGTTGCTAAACTTAGTAAGGAAGAAAAATTTCTTTTACTCCAAATTATCGAATTTTATGAAGAACTAAAATTTCCTTCTCAAAAACAAATTAGAGACGCACTCCAAAGTGTTTTGGAGGAATATTCCGAAGAATTAACCTCTTTAGAAAGCCCCGAAAACAACAATGACAATAATATTATTTCGGATGTTCGAGAAAAAATTAATCCTTTCAGCCAAAACCTTTTAAGCGGTGAGATTATCGATCTTATCAAAAAATATCCTCGAATCGGTGAACAAAAAATCGGGCAGAATCCAATAAAGCTTCTTTATAATGGAGAAATTGTCAACCCTACTATCGAGAATTGGCTTCAAGATTACAGAGCTTACGCCGGATCAGGAACGCATGAGATCAACGAAAGAAGCGACTACCTTCTTCGATCTCCCAACGTGCAAAACCTCACCTCCGGCGACAGAGACCACCTTGGTTTAATTTTAAGATCCTACGACGAAGGATATTTGCTGTCGTTTTCCAAAGAAAGCCAGGAAATAATTTTTTAGTTTTAAAAAATTTATTTATCCAATGAAATATTTAAGCAGTTTTCTAATTTTATCTACAATTTTTTTATCCGGAGGGAATACAGCCTTCGCTTTTCTTCTGCCTGGTTCGTTTGATTCGGATCAGCAAAACCTCTCTGCTTCCGATAGTATAAAAATGCTGGCAGCCTCCTTCAACAGCTCTAACAAAGTTTCAGATGACGCTAATAATAATCTGGGTTCTTCTTCAGAAGGCCCAAACAAGATTCCTAATGTGGATATCACTATAACTCCAACAAATCCCAAAGCACAAGAATCGGTTCACGCTCAAGCTCTCCCCCAAAATTTTCGAACATCTAGTTCAAAACTTTATTATTCTTGGTACATTTTTAATGCTGACCCCAAAGTTGGCTCGGTGGTAGTGAAAAATGGCCAGAAAGTTTTTATTCCTTCCAACACAGTCGAAGGAGCCTTGATTCGCGGAGCAATGGCCCAAGCTAGAGGAACTTATGTGCCCGGAACCAGCAAAACGGCAAAAGATTTAGGAACTTCTTCCGAGGGACCAGGACTTGATCGTGACGGTTATCTGGCGAGTTTTGGAGGAGACGGAGGGAAGGGTGCAATTGAAAAAAATATTGAAGATATTTTGGGAAAAGATTATGATTTTAACTATAGCGATTTTACTTCCAGTTGCAAACAAAATTGTAAAATTACTTATGACAACGCTCTAAACGAGGTGGAGTGGAAACATGAGAGCTGTTTCAAGCCAGCTTGCGACACTTGGATCGATCAGTGTTGTAGCTCTTGCAACGATGACTATAGCTCCTGTTTAACTGGTATGAAGACCAGTCTTGAAGACGATTGTTTTTCAAAAATATGCAATCAAAAAGACAACGATAAGCAAAAAGACTGCCTTAGAACATTGCCGATTGATCAATACAATAAATGCGACGGAGATTTTTTCAGTCAGGAAAGCGACTGTACTAATCAAAGAGATCTTTGTTGCCTCAACAAAGGCACTTGTGGAAGTAAACCTGCCCAAGACTGTTCTGATTGCGATAGAGAATATAACAAAAACAAGTGGACTATCAACAAACAGAAAGATTACTGTACTAAAAAGTGCGAGGTGAGTGATACTAATTTATTATCTTCTCCTTCGGTCGAACCAGTTGGAAGCAGATGTTTTCGATACAATTTTGGAGGGCGAGATGTGAAAGACCACCTTGCTGGAATATTCCAACCGATTACTTGCGGTCATTTTTTTCCAGGAGCAAATAATCCTAATCCTGCTTTAAAATGGGATGATAAAGTTCCTTTTAAAGCAGGAGACGGCAGTTTTGACACTAATGAAGAAATTTTTTGGGGAACCGACCCTACTAATGCCGACACGGACGGAGACGGTTTTCCAGATGAAGCAGATATTGTAGGGCTAGGTCAGCAAACTGTGGGATTCACCTATCAACCCGGAGATAAAATCGGAGTCGTAGTGGAGGGAACCTCTCTTCTTTCAACTAACGAGCAAGCCCCTTATTATAAAATCATGTGGGCTTTTCCGGAGAATTGCTCGAGCGAGGCTATTAGAATCAAAGAAAACAGTTCTCCTGATTTTAACAATCTTTGTTCTTGTAAAGATAAAAAAGATGGGACTTGCGTTGAATCCAACGATTTCGGGTTCGGCTATCTTGCACTGAAAGATATTTGGCAAAGTACCGCCTCAACTGACAATAACAAAATCGACACGATGATTAATCTCTTTCCGCTTCGTCCGAATGTTAAAGACTCAATTTACCTTGAAGCGATTACCGCCGATGAAGAAAATGATGGACAATTGTTTTCTTACAATTGGACTTTAAAACACGGAGAGAATGTTCTAAAACCAGAAAAAGACGATAAAAACGGCAGATTGATTTGGAAAATGAACGGAGCTGAAGTCGCCTATACTCCGCTAGACAATTTGTTGGCTACTTATAAAGAAGAAGGAACTACTGGCTGGAACAAACTCACCCTAATCCCTTTAATCGAAGGAAATTATACCGCCCTAGTTAGAGCGGTCAGCATCAAAGATACCGTTCAGAAACTAGGAGAAGCTACCCTGAATTTTGAAGTAAATGAAGATTTGAAAATAGATTTTTCAAGACTCACCTTAAATGCTGGAAAATTAGAACAAAGGGAAGATCTGGAAAACAACGAGACAACCAAAGGAGACACAGTTTTAGCCGAATACAAAGGAAGATTATATGACGATTTTGTTTGGTACGTAGATAAAAAACAAGTTGAGGGGAGCGACCCCAAGATTTCTCTTAATATCGATAAAAATCCGGGTTCCAATTATGAAATAAAATTAGTAGCCACAAATCGAAACCGAACACATATAGCAGAAAATACGGTTAATCTTAAAGTGATTAATCCTTATGTCAGAATTAGGCCTAGCGAAAAAACTTTTTCCAATGTTTCCACCGATAAAGAAAATTCGAATTCTTCAAAAGACAATCTGGTATACCGGATTCCCTTTAATACTGATTTAAACTTCGTTGCTTATAGAGGTCCGGTTGGCAGTAACTTTGCCTCCGAAACTGATGTACGTTATCTTTGGTCCTTCGACAGTTCAGAATTCAAAGAGGGCAATGATAATTATGATCTAAAACTTGACGAAAGCTATCTTCCCGGTACTCCTCACAATCTGAAGTTGAGAGTTGAAACATCTAATAAACAATTAGTTTATGAGGATGAACTCACTCTAATGACAAAATCTGACAAAACCACGCCCATTAGCCAAAAGAGCTCAATAGGAAGTTTGGCTTTCGCCTACTTGAATGTTCCGGATAATTTCAGATTTATTTTTGAAACATTGGTTTGGGCAATCTTTTTGTATTTTCTTTTAAGCGGAGTAGCTTGGATTTCTTATGCAGGAGAAAAGAAAAAAAGTTAGATTTTCAACGTATTAACTCCAGCTCCGTTGTATTTTTATATTCGTTAGTTTATGTATAAAAATTATAAAAAATCCTCCTTACAAAAAAAAAGGAAATGGCCAATTAAATATATTTTGGTCTTTTTTGTACTGCTTGGGTTACTTTTTACCAACAATTCGCTTTATCAATATACTTTTGGCTATTTAGGAAACAAGTTAAGTTTTTTGGGTACGCAAATCAAAGAAAAGTTGTCGCAAGTTAACGAAAAATTGGTTAATTCCAACGATTTAGAAACTTTACGTTTGGAAAATGAAAGGCTTATGCGAGAAAATTCTCAACTAAAAGAGAACATTCTGTCCAACGGGATCGTTCTGCAAAATGAGAATGTGGCAACTAATTTCAATCTGGAAGAAGCAGATGTGATAGGAAAAGATAATTTTTTTGATGCCCCCATTTTAATGATCAATCAAGGAGAAGAACAACAAATTCGCCCCGGGATGGCGGTAGTAGATGACACCGGCATTATGATTGGAAAAATTCAAAGGACAACTCGATCAACCAGTTACATCGCTTTGACCTCCAACATCACAAGCAGAATAACCGCTATAATTGCCGGGACTGATTATAATGGGGTCCTGGAGGGAAGTAAAAATTTAAGAGCTCTTTTAGAAATGTTGCCGATTGAAAGCAAAATTGACACAAATGCCGAAGTAGTTACTGACAATACCGATCCTGGAGTGCCTTCTGGACTGCTTCTGGGAAAAGTATCGGAAGTAAAAGAAAGCGACGACCGCCTTTTCAAGGAAGCAGTTCTCGACCTCCCATGGGATGGAAAGAAGATAAGGAAAGTCTGGATTATTAAAGACAGAAAATAACCTTCTCTAAAAAACTTCTTGGTTTTAAATCATTCAATTGCCTAAAAAAGAATATATAACCTTAACTCTGCTTGAGGTTCTTCTACTTCAACGATTTCCTTATAAAAACAATTCTACTTTCTTTTACTACTCAAGAGAACCAGACCTCTATCCTGAAACCGGAGATCTGATTGAAGTTCCCTTTCGTCGAAGCATAAAAAAGGGAGTTGTAGTAAAACTGCAAAAAATAGTAACACCCAATTTCAAAGGGAATATTTGGGAGACCAATTTAAGAAAGCTAATTGGAAATAAAAATTATTTCTATTGCAGTTTTATCCCTCCAAAAATTAAAATTAGAGAAATTATCAGCGTAACAGCCAAAAAATATTTTCCAGAAAATTTAATACGGAAATCAAAAATTCTATCTGAACATTATTTGGTTTCCTGGAACCATTTTGCCAAATACATCGCTCAAGATCCAAAAATGGGCAAACACAGTCAAATAAGCTACTTGGCAACTTTTGGGAAAATGGTCGAATTGGTAGACTATCTTGCCCCTATCAAAAATACAGATAAGAAAAAAGAGAATCTTCTTTTTGAGAAGGGACAAAAACTGCCCTATGTGTTCTTGTCTCAAAATCAAACTTCTGAACTTCAAAAAATAGTTGTCAAAACTATTCAAAAAAGAGAACAGGTATTAATCGTGGTTCCAGAAAAAACGCAACTGTTACCTGTTTGTGCTAAATATTATCTGCTTGCCCAAAAAGTTTCTGTTTCAAGCCCAATAATCCTAAGTAAAGCTTTGCCCCATACCGCTTTCAGAGAAGGTTGGCAGCTTGCTCAAAATTTACGCCCCGCTATTTTCATAGGGACAAGATCTTCAATTTTTGCTCCTTTTTTGAAATTAGGTTTAGTCATTCTGGAAGATGGGCACGATCCCAATTTTAAACAATGGGATATGTCGCCACGTTATGATGTCAGATCTGTTTTGCCGACTCTTTATGACAACGTGCTAAAGCTCTACTTGAGCCAAACTCCAAGACTTGAAGATTTTTTTAACTCACCCTACTTTTTAAAAAATAATAAAATTATAAAATTTAATTTTCCGAATAGTAAATCAGAAAGCATTTCCGAAAAACCGGAAGAAAACCCCCCTCACAAAATAACGCAAACCGTCTCTTTCCAAGGAGAAAAAACAAAAATTTCGATCATTAATTTGAAATTAGAGGCCAAATTAAATGAAAAAGACAGCATTATTTCCCAATATCTTAAGGACAGCATCAAAAAATCCCTTCTTAAGAAAAAATGGGTTGTTATTTTAGCTGGACGTAAAGGAATTGCCAGATTGACAATCTGTCGGGACTGTGGCTACATACCTAATTGCCCCAACTGTCAAAAACCTTTGTTTCTCAACAAAAATTCCAGGCTCGAATGTCATAATTGTTCCTTCGTCGATAAATCATTGGGAAAATGTCCAAAATGCCAAGGTTCAAATTTTTACTTTCCGGGAGCTGGAATTGAAAAAGTTAAAGAAGAGCTCCTCAAAATTAAAAAGGAAATTGATTTCGAACTTCTGGTTCCCATTGATGCCAAATCCACTTTTAAACAATATCTTAATTTTTGGAACAAGTTGGTTGACAATGCTGGTAAACCTTGCATTGTTGTGGGCTATGGAGGGATGATAGCCCTATTGCGCCTTTTTAAAAAACAAGTCGGAATTGCTTCTTTTGTTTCCTTTGACAGTTTACTTTACAATCCAAACTATAACAGCGAGGAGGTTCTAGCTTCCCGTTTTTTCAATCTTGTTTCCATTTCTCCTAAAATAATTCTCCAAACCTCCAATCCCAATCATCCTTTTCTTGAAAAAATTATTGCAAGCACTTATTCCTCCCTATTTCCCCTCTGGCTTAATCAAAGAAAAACCTTTCAATACCCTCCTTTTTCTCTTTTGGTAAAGCTAGAAGTCTCTGGGAAAACCCGCATGGAATCCCAACAGAAAGCCAGTTTCCTCGCCGATAAATTAAAAACAAGACAAGGGGTTTTAGAGTCTTTCATCGCTCCTGGAGAAACTTATTACAAAAAAGGGTCTTATTTCACCACCCTTATTTTAAAAACCCAAAAAGAATTTCCCATCAATAAAATCCTAGCAAACCTACCAAACGGCGTAAAAATTGATATTGAACCAGAAAGCCTAAATTAGTTTAGAAAGTTAGAAAGTTTATAAAGTTTGTAAAGTTGATAGGAACATATTCATCCAAGAGAACTTTATGAACTTTATGAACTTTATGAACTAATTCCTCATGCTTCTATTCACTTTTGAAAAACAACTATTAAAAAGCGGTAAAAAGATTATCATTGGTATGGATGAAGCAGGGAGGGGACCACTGGCTGGTCCCCTAGCTGTTGGAGTGGTAGTTTTTGATTATGATTTTCTGGAAAAAAATCAAAAACTCAGTTGGTGGAGAGAAGTAAATGATTCAAAAAAATTGTCAGCCAAAAAGAGAGAAAAACTTTATAAATATATTGCAAAAAATATGTCGTTCGCGGTAGGAATGGTATCAGCTAAACTGATTGACCGCATAGGAATAACCAAAGCTACCGAAGAAGCTTCAAAAAAAGCACTCAGAAAAATTAAACTTGTTCCTGATGTTCTTTTAGTAGACGGTATTAGAAAGTTTATTACAAAAACTAATCACAAGCAGAAACTTTTCAAAAGAGGAGATTCAAGAATTTTTTCGATCGCCTGCGCATCGATCGTAGCTAAAGTTGAGAGAGACAGATTTATGTTAAAATGCCACAAAAAATGGCCAAAATACTGTTTTTGCGACAACAAGGGGTATGGAACCGCACGACACATCAAAACCATTCAGGAAGTTGGTCCTTGCCCTCTTCACCGTTTGTCTTTTGCTCCTCTTTCTCACCTTGTTTCAAGACAGAATTTTTAGCTTTTTTTTCTGCTTTTTTCTGTTTAAAATTTGGTGTCGAAAATATCATTTTTTTGAGGCTAGCTCTAAAACGTTTTTCCTTGAGTAATTGATGAAATTCTTGGTTGCTGACCAATCTGTTCGAATGAATAAAATTTCTTTCTTGAAGAAGATCTATTAGTTGGGAAAATACTTCGAACCAACCCTTAATAACAATTTTTACAACGCCTGCCTTACTAGTTTTTTCTGAAAGCATATAAGCGGGTCCCTTTTTCTTTT
>JAJXZR010000013.1 GCA_021779915.1 bacterium | reverse complement strand
GCAGTTTACAGCTATAAAGACGGGAACGGCAATATCCAAACTCAGGAATGCGCCAATTCCCAAGGAGTGGGAGTCAAAGTTAATGGAGAACTGGGAGCAGATTCCTGTACCTGCAACGTTCTAGCCAGACCCTATGGTTCCACCGATCCTGACGATTATGTTTCCAACGTTAAAATTAGTGCCAGAAATAAAGTAGATGCTAAAGTTACTAAAAACTGCACCCAGAAAGATCCCACCGTTTGGACAACCGATGGAACCAAAATCCAAACTTCCGACGCCAAAGCTTTGATCCAATACGACCAAGCTGGAATTGGATATATCAAAGCTAACATAGGATCAACCCAATGCACCGGAGCGAGTGTGGATATTAGTGAACTAATGAAATGGGGACAGTAAAAATTAGTTTGGAAAGTAAAAAGTTTAGAAAGTTCATCAAGAAAGTTTGGTGAGTTTTCTCCACCAACTCTCATTCTTTTTATACCAATCAATTGTCAACTTCATTCCTTCTTCAAAAGTAACTTCTGGTTTCCAACCTAGTTCGTTTTTTATTTTGTTTGCGTTAATAGCATACCGGAGATCGTGTCCTTTTCTGTCCTCAACATATTCAATATAGCTTTCATCTTTGTTAAATTCTTTGAGAAGTAATTTAGCTATTTCGATATTAGCTTTTTCGCTGTCTCCCCCTACACAGTAAGTCTCTCCTATTCTACCTTTTTGAATAACGGCATCAATGGCTTTGGCATGATCTTCAACATAAAGCCAATCGCGCACATTAAGGCCTTTTCCATAAAGCGGGACTTTTTTATCATCCATAAGATTAGCTATAAAAAAGGGAATCAGTTTTTCAGGAAACTGGTAGGGGCCGTAATTATTAGAACAATTGGTAATAGTAATAGGAAGACCATAAGTGTGAAAATAAGCGCGAACCAGATGGTCGGAAGAAGCCTTGCTACTGGAATAAGGACTGCGAGGATCATAAGGAGTCGTTTCTTCAAATTTTTTTCCATCATTTATTTCAAGGCTCCCGAAAACTTCATCAGTCGAAATGTGATGAAATCTAATATTTTTCTTGCGGGCAGTTTCCAAGAGTACTTGAGTTCCAAGAACATTCGTCTTTACAAATACCCCAGAATCCTTTATTGATCTATCAACATGGCTTTCCGCCGCAAAATGGACAATTACGTCCGGATTTTCTTCGACCAAGGTTTCCACAATTCCTCGATCACAAATATCTCCCCTGACAAACTGATAATTGGGATTCGCTTCAACACTTTTCAAATTCTCCAGATTCCCTGCATAAGTCAAAAGATCAAGATTAATAATATAATCCTGGGGATATTTTTTCAGCCAATAAAGGATAAAGTTAGAGCCGATGAATCCGGCTCCGCCGGTAACGAGTAGCTTCATGACATAAGTTTATCAAGTTATAAAGTTTATCAAGTTTATCAAGTAAAAATTTTGATGAACTTGATGAACTTGATGAACTTGATGAACTATCTAGTCCTCACCCTATATTTCTCCTGCATCAAACCGTCTTCTTCTTCCTTCTTTCCTTCCAAAAACAAAATTGCCTTTTCTTGTTTTTTGCTTAGGCTTCCTGGAAGTTTTTTTTCTTCATCAAGGGCTTCTCTGGCAAGAAAAATTAATTTTTCCTTTTTATTAAGCGAGGGATTTGCGACCACTTCAGCCAAAAGTATTTCGAGAAGATCTCCAAGTATTGGTCCTGGTTTGATCTTTAAATTTTCCATTAAATCTTTCCCGTTAAGCTTTAATTGCTTCAAAGAGATAGGATCGGAGGATACTTTCTCAATCAAATATTTAAGTTTGCGTAGCTTAAAAACCTCTCCTTGGTGACATCCGCTTCCCAACCGGTCAGCAATCCGCAATTCCAACAATTTTTCCATTCTTTCTAATCCTCCCACTCGGTGAAGAATTCGGCGGACGGTGCTCTCATTATGTTTTAGATGGTCAAAATTAAACATATGAAATCGGACAAGTTTTCCCACTTCGTCGATAATTTCTCCAGAAAACCTTAATTCTTGTAAAGCTTTTCGCGCCATTTTTTCCCCTTCCACTTCATGAAAATAGAAAGTGGGCTGGCTGTTTTTCCCGAATCTTTTAACTTTCGGTTTGGCAACATCGTGCAAAAGGGAAGCCAAACGAACTTCCAGAGAAGAAGACGGGCAAAATTTCAACGAAAGGACGCAGTGGGAAAAAACCGAATAAATGTGATGCCAATTCTGCTCAATTCCAACTCCTTCCTCAAGAACGGGTAAGATTTCTTTAAGCAATCCCAATTTGTGAAGAAGTACAATTCCCTCGGCCGGCCAGTTAGAAAGGATAATTTTGGTAAGTTCGTCTTTGATCCTTTCTTTTGAAACCTTGCCAAGAAGCGAAGCATTCTTTTTAATCGCTTCTGCGGTCTTTCTTTCAATTTTAAAACCCAGTTCCGAAGCAAAACGTACTGCCCTCATAAGCCTTAGTGCATCTTCCTGAAACCTTTTTTCTGGATCATTGACCGCTCTAATCAGACCGGCCTCGAGATCTTTTTTGCCTTGAAACCTATCAATAATAAAATCCTCTGAATCCTTTTTTAATCCGACAAAAGAGGTTTTATAAAGCGTAATAGAAGGAAAATCGCCCGACCCAAGTTTGGGGATTCTTTTAGCTTCAAGAAAAACTTTCTCTTCCCCTTCAATTCCTGGCCCTAAGTTTTTTTTACTTTCGTCTAAAGTATCTTCAAACCTAACATTTTCTTGCATTCTCTTGATATTTGTAAAATAAACTTCAAGCGATTTTGCGGAACTTTTGGAGCTGATAGCCTCAAGATCAAGTGCCAATGCATTGATTGTAAAATCTCTTCTGGCAAGATCTTCGAGGATATCTTTAGTATACTTGACTTGGTCAGGATGCCGGTTATCAGAATATTTTCCTTCCAAACGAAAAGTGGTCGCCTCAATAATAGATCCGCTTTCAGTCTTAATTCCCACCGTTCCAAAATCATTATTATAAAAACTTTCCGGAAAAATCACACTGATTTCTTCCGGCTTGGCATCTGTTGCAATATCCAAATCACTAACAGTTTTTCCCAAAAGTAAATCCCGAAGACTTCCCCCCACAAGATAACATTTGTAGCCGGATTTGGAGAATTTTTTAGCGATTTCGGTGATAATTAGGGGAAGAATCATAATAAATAGAAAATGGAAAAATCAAAATGGAAAATTGTGGTGTCGCCTTTGGCGACATTCAATTGATTGTCGCGAAGCGACTCTTTAATTTTACATTTTGATTTTTTAATTTTCCATTTGTCATGATTCTACCAGAACATAATATTTCCGACTACATAAAGAGGATTCAAAATAAAAAACTTGGAGCACTGCTTTTTTAAACTGAGGTATTTTCGATACGAAAACAACAGTTTAAAAAAGCAGTGCTCCAAGTTTTTTATTTTGAATCCATAACTAATAGAATTTTTCCACAATGGTTGTTCGATTTTTCCTTTTTTTATTTTTGATATATATTTTGGATGTTATGAGAAGCGATAATAGCTTTATTTTTGCTTTTTGCCAAAAGTATAATTACAATAAA
>JAJXZR010000023.1 GCA_021779915.1 bacterium | reverse complement strand
TTTAGCATAGATTTGGGTGTCTTTTTAGTTGATAGATCGATGAGGCTCTTGGTGTCATTTTAGATGATGTGATGCGAAAAATGCATAAGTTCACTAACATATTGCACTCTATGAGAAAATAGAGGGATGCCTTTTTTTCATCACATCCATTGCAAATATAGAGGAATTCGAGGTATTTTGACTGTATATAATCATTACCTCAAATTCAAGTATATGGTCAGTGAAAAAGCTCTTAAGAAAGCACGTATTTTAGTTTTTTGGGAAAAGCATGGCTTGGCAGCTACGCTAGATGCTTTCTCTATCAAGAGAAGAACTCTTTTTGACTGGAAAGCTAAGTGGGAGAAATCTGGAGGCAAGCTGGAAGCACTCAACGATGTTTCCCACGCCCCTAAGACTAAACGTGTCAGAGTTTGGGATGAGAAGATCATCATCGAGATTAAACGCCTCCGCTTCGATCATCCTAATCTTGGTAAAAATAAAATCCATCCAGAACTTTTGGAATATTGTAAAAAACACAATCTTGTTTGTCCCAAGATTTCTACTATTGGAAGAATCATCAAAGATTGTGGGGGCTTACGAATGTTTCCGCAAAAGATAACTCACCTAGGCAAAATCAAACCCCTTAAAAGGCAAAAGAAACTGAGAAAACCTAAGGATTTACAAATTCTTTATCCTGGTCATCTGATAGCGCTAGATTCGATTGAAGAGCATGTCAATGGCAATAGACGCTACATTATCTCATTTGAAGATATTTACACCAGATTTGGTTTTGCTTGGAGTGCCAAATCGCATGCTTCCGAGGCAGCAGTTGAATTTTTTGAGCTATGCTTAAAAGTATTTCCTTTTCCCATTGAATTCGTCTTAACAGATAATGGTTCTGAATTTGCCAAAGAGTTTTCTGAAAAAATGAAGGAACTACACTTGACCCACTACCATACCTATCCCAGAACTCCTAAGATGAATGCTCATTGTGAAAGATTTAATCGAACCCTCCAAGATGAATTCATTGATTTTCATAAATCCGATCTGCTTAATCCTGATATTTTTAATAACAAAATACTCAAATATTTAATCTGGTATAATACTAAGAGAGTTCATTATGCTTTCAAGAATCGACTTTCTCCGATACAATTCATAATGTCATTGCAAACTAATAATCTTAATTTACCTCAAGAGTGCAAAGTAGGGTGGACTTATACACCTACTTGATTTTTTTCTTGTCTTGGTGTATAATGAACCTATTGTAAGTTTTCTCAGCAGGTTTTGCCTTATATGTGAATCTAAGGAAAAGACTGAAAGCGTTAGTTTTCAGGAAAGTAAGCTTAAGCGGGAAGGTCGGCTTGCAATTGTTAATTTTAAGTTATAAGGCAAAAAAATGGCACAAAAATTGTATGTAGGAGGTCTATCCTACAGCACAACCCAAGACGGCTTGAAGGATTATTTTTCTCAAGCAGGAGCTGTTCAGACAGCAATTATCATCATTGATAAAATGTCTGGACGTTCAAAAGGTTTTGGTTTCGTGGAAATGTCTTCTGATGAGGAAGCACAAAAAGCTATTGCTATGTTTGATGGAAAAGAGTTCGAAGGAAGAACTTTGACTGTTAACGAAGCTCGTCCGATGGAGGAACGACCAAGAACTGGTGGTTTTCGAAAATCAGGCGGAGATGGTGGATTTCGTGGTGGAAAAAGATACTAAGCTATCTTTAGAAATCTTAAAAACAGTTCCGAGTAATCGGAGCTGTTTTTTTTGTAGATTTGACTTGCGAAATATTTCGGCTATTGTTATAATTTACTAAGTTGAAATTTAATTTTAGCTTTTGAATTTTATGAAAAAAAATAGTTTAAAGATTTTTTTATTGTTTTTTGGAATTTTTATGTTAAGCGGTTGTGTGAATCAAAAAGCGCAAGCGCCAGTTATTGATGATTCGGAAATCATTTTGTTTTATGGTCAAGAATGTCCGCATTGTCAAATTGTGGAAAAATATGTTGCGGATAATAATATAAAAAATAAGGTTATTTTTTCTGAACGAGAAGTTAATCATAATAGCGCCAATGCTGATTTTATGATGAAAAAGCAAGAATCGTGCAGTCAATTCGATAAGAATAATATCGGAGCAGTTCCATTTTTGTGGACAAAAGAAAAATGTTATATAGGGCAAGATGAAATAATGCAATTTTTTAAAGATAAAATAAATGGTCGCTGAGAAGTTTAAAAAGAAGTTTTTTTTGCTTTTAATTTTGGTGGTTTTTTTGCCTATTTTTTCAGTGCGGGCATTCTGTCCGGTTTGTGTGGTGGCAGTAGGGGCGGGGCTTGAGCTTTCACATTATTTGGGGATTGATGACACGGTAACCGGTCTTTGGATTGGCGCATTACTTGTGGCGCTTTCCGCATGGACTTTGGAATGGATGAAGGGGAAAAAGATCAGTTTTAAACTAAAAACATTTTTAGTTTATGCCGGCTATTATTTGTTTACAATTATTCCGCTTTATTTTATTGGCCTTATGGGGCAGGCGCGACATAGTTTTTGGGGCGTGGATAAGTTGCTTTTAGGAATAATTTTTGGTAGTTTCTTTTTTTATTTCGCTGGAATGTGGCACTTACAATTAAAGAAAAAAAATGATGGCAAGGTTTATGTTCCTTTTCAAAAAGTAATTATTCCAGTCGCGTCGCTTTTAATTTTAAGCTCGCTTTTTTATTATTTAACATTAAAGTAATAGACATATGGAAGAAAATAAAATCAAAAGTCTGAATGAATTTGTGGAAAAAATCGATCAGATGAAAAAGCAAGATAAGTTAGACCTTTCGTCGGACCAAGATTTGTCGATTGCGATTATGAATCTCGTGAGCATTGAAGAGCATTTCTTTTTCACGGGAGCAAAACTACAAAAGCCGGAATATTTTGATCTTTTGCAAGAGGCGCGAAAAATGCGCGGAGAACTCTTGCGAGAAATTGTCAAAGATCCGCAAGGAGAAGAATGGTGCATCTCAAAGCATCTACTTGCGGCTTCAATGCGCCTGATGGAAGTGGGGACAAAACAGCAAGGGATGGGCAGAAAAGAAAAAGCGCAGGCGCTTTTCCAAAAGGCCTACGATCTCTACTCGCTGTTTTGGGGCATTAATATGAAAGTGATTGATACGAGGGATATTAAAAAAATTGATGAGGATTCTCTAAATCGACATGATGATGAGAAAAACAAATCAGCAGGGGCTTCTCCTGTTCAAATGAATAGTTCTTCAATCGCAAGTTCAACAAAAACCGCAGAGATTGCCGAGCGAAGTGGCTTTATGGGAAAATTGGGTGAGCTGGTGAGAAAAGCGATTGATTGTTGTATAGAATAAACAAAAAAGAGTTTCGGTCGATACTCTTGATATTCGAATATTAATTAATTTAAAAATTAAATAATTTATATGAAAAAAAATTTAGCCGGTTTTATTTTAGGTGCGACAGTTTTGCTTTTAGCCGGTTGTGGTTCTGGCAACGGCACAACAACAAATAGCGCTGTAAAAAATGAAACATCCAACGCAAATGTTACGCAAACGCAAAAAACAAATAATTCTTCAGGTACTGAGACAACCAATGTTCCAGTAGCGATAGATCCTGCCACACTACCAAAGGCTACGGGAAATCCTGATGACGCGG
>JAJXZR010000008.1 GCA_021779915.1 bacterium | reverse complement strand
GTATAATTAGTATAATTAGAGTAATTTTCTATCCTCCTGGATCCCAGCTCGGAGTCCGGGGTGACACAAAGTGGGCAATTTTACTTTATTTATTTTTTGAATAAAAGTTTTTTTCCTGTACTATGAAGTGAGTTTCTAAAAAGCGTAATCAAAAAATAAAATGAATACCAAAATCAAAAGAATAGTTTTTCATCTAGCTTTATTCTCTTTCTTTGCGTCTTTGGCGGTTTTATTTTCTCACGCGAATGTTAAGGCTGAGACAATATCTGTTGATAACCCTCTGGAATATAACGATGTTAATTCGTTAGCCTCACAAATAAGGAGTTATCTTTTGTTGATTGTAGGTGGGATTGCTATCGTTTTTATTGCTGTTTCTGGGATTTTGTATATTTTTGCCGGGGTTACTTCCAATGACGGGCTGGTAACTGCTTCTAAAAAAGCCTTAGTTGGTTCAATTTTGGGGTTGATCGTTATTCTGATGGCGAATGTTATTTTGGATGAAGTTTATTTTATTGTCTTGGGACAACAACTAAACTTCAGCAATCTTTCCGCCAAAGAAATCTTAGTTCGGATTGTTAATTTCCTTCTTGCGATAGTAGGAACCCTTGCAGTCATTAGCTTTGTAATCGGAGGCATCTGGTATCTCTTTGGAGGGGCGGATCAAGACAAGGTGCAAAAGGGCAAGCAAATTGTCAAATACAGCATAATTGGCATTACAGTAGCACTTTCTGGAATTATTATAATCAGGCAAATTAGTTCAATTATAGGAGGATAAAACTAGAATTTCTAATTTACCTAATTTCTAATTCACCTAATAAAATGACAAATGGCTAATTTCAAATGACAAATCAATGACAAAATCCAAAGTCCAAATTTTGTCATTTGTCATTCGGGTTTGATTTGTCATTCGTCATTCGAGCTTTGTCATTTTATTAGGTGAATTAGAAATTAGAAATTTTTAATTTTATTCCCATGTCTTCACTTAGAACATTTTGTCAAAATCAAGAAAATCTTTCTCTTTTGGGTATGAATTTAGAGGGAAAGAGGGTTTTAGTCAGGGTTGATTTTAATTGTCCAATTGAAGGAGGAGTTGTAACCAATAATTATCGCATTGTCGAAAGTCTTGAAACGCTTAAACTTCTCAAGGAAAAGGGAGCAAGTAAAATTGTTCTTCTTACTCATCTTGGGAGACCCAAAGGCGAATTTGATGCAAATTTTTCTCTTAAGCCGGTTTGGGAAGAATTGGAAAAACTTTGGGGAGAGAAAGTTTCTTGCCCTTCTTATGAGAATGACTATCGGATCTACGCCAGAAAAGTTATGGAAGATCCGAACGAAATTGTTTTGTGGGAAAATATTCGTTTTTGGAAAGAAGAAAAAAAGAATGATCCCCAGTTCGCGAAATTTTTAGCAATGGGAAACGATTTATTTATTAACGAAGCATTTAGCGCCTCCCATCGCGAGCATGCCTCAGTAGTTGGCGTTGCCTCGTTGCTACCCTCTTTTGCCGGTCTTAGGCTGGGCGAAGAGGCACGGGAAATTCATGTTTTAATTGAGAAAGATTATTCTCCGAGTGTGGCATTGGTTGGTGGAGCAAAAATTGAAACAAAAGTCCCAGTACTTGAAGCGTTGGAAAAACATTATGACAAAATCCTTTTAGGGGGAAAAATCGCTTTGGAATACGAGTCTTTTGCGTTAAACAATCCGCAAGGAGGTTGGATGAAAAAAATTGAGGTTCCAAGCGGATATTTGGGTGAAGAAAAGTTTGATATCGATGCTTTTAGTGCAAACCATTTTGCCGAAATTCTTTCCGGAGCCAAAAAAATTCTTTGGAACGGACCAGTCGGAAAATTTGAAGATCCACAATATGCTAAGGGGAGTGTAATTATTGCAAAGGCAATTAGCCAAAACAAAGAAGCCGTCCGATTGGTTGGAGGGGGTGATACAATTGCCCTTCTTGACAGTCTCAATCTTCGAAATGAGGTAGGCTTTGTTTCTACCGGTGGGGGGGCGATGCTCGACTATATTGCCAATGGAACATTACCGGGGCTTGAAGTGTTGGAATATTAAAGATAATGGAAAATGTAAAAATCAAAATGGAAAATTATGGTGTGAGCTATGCTCACATTTAATCAATTGTCGCTGTATCGACTCCTTAGTTTTCCATTTAATTTTCCATTTTGATTTTTTAATTTTCCATTTTTTATAAAACTCTACTAGACTGAAAAAACTAAAAGGAGGATTTCTTTTTGGAGTACTTTAAAATTCCCAAGACAAAAAGGAGGAAAAATGTTAAAAAGGGAAATAATAAACATGGAAGACAGGATAAAAAAGTCTCTTAGGGAGCTTGATTATTGCCAAAATGATGAAGAAATTTTGGAAATAATCAGGAAAGAAGCAAAAAAAATAGCGATTCATCCGGAGTTTGGTATTGTAAAAAAGAGTTGCAACCCTAAAGATCTCGGCAGTCTTTTTTGTTTAAAACCTGAATATTTGGTTTTAAAAATGTTTGAAAAAGGCTTTGGGAGAAATCTTCTAGCGGAGCTTGAAGAAAAAAAAGAAAGAATAATTCGATTCTGCTCCGGTAGGTTGGCTATTACTCTTTTTCAAAGACTGCATGACCCTCCCAGTGATTTATCAGCGATTTGTCACCCAAACAGTTATGCTGATTTGATGGCAGAAATGGCAATCAGAAGCCAATATTTTTTGCAAGCTTTTGAAATCAGCGCAGACTCCAAAAGAGGCTATTTTTTTAATCACGAATTGTCAGAAATTTCTTTTGAAGCTATTGGGCTCAAAAAGAAAGAAATAAGCAGACTTATTAAAGGGCATTTACTTGCCAGAGTTAAGATGACTGCCAAAGGAATTTCGAAAACAAAAGAGAGAGAAGAGAAAAGACTCTCAGAAAGACCAGATAGATCAGCCAGCTTTTTTCTTTTAAAAAGTAAAAATTGCTCTTTGGCGAATAGTTAAATAGAAAAAGCCTCGATAAAACATCGAGGCTTTTATTTATTCAATTGAAAAGAAAAATCTAAACTCGGCTTTCCAGGCTTTTTGCAGTATATTCGCGTAACTCCCTCTCTTTTTCATCCCTTTTCGTTTTTAAGTAAGTATCCAGAACTTGGGAGAGGGTTATAATACTTTCAATATTTTTTTCTTTGGCAGCTTCCAGCACTTTATTGTTAGATTTTATGATAACTTCTAAATCAAGTAGGCTACAAGATCTTAAAAAATCTTCAAATTCTTTATTGTAGACATTCTCCAAAACAGTGTTATCTGGGATTGAACCATTGTTTTCAATCTCTTCTCTGGCTAAATCAATAATTATTTTTCCCAGTTCTCCTCTGCTTAAATCATTTCTCAATGCGATTTTTTCTGGTATGGGAGTGTTTTGCTCACTATTCAAATTTTCAAGTTCTGCTATTTCCTCTTCTTCCTCTTCTTCAATTTCGAGCTCTTCTTCTGCAGGTGCTTTAATCCCTTCTCTTTTTTGAAATCTTAAGCGTTCCAGAAGGTCACTTAAGAAATCTCGAAGCACAGTTCTGTCTTCTCGAGGAACATTCTCGAATTGAGCAAAAGATTTGAGAATATTCTTTTGGTATCCTGTCTCTTCTTCGTTTTTGTTTTCTTCGTCCTTTATTTCTTCCAATGGGGCTAAATTGATTGATTTTTGGGTTTTTTCTTCAATTCCTTCTTTCTCATCTAAAATAAGCAGGCGGAAAAATAAACTCCTTTCTGCCTTATCAACGGCTTTATAAGCGTCAAAAACATTGCCTTTTGTCTCTTGATCCCTGGCAATTTGATAGCCGATTTCGCTAATTATTTTTTCTCGAACAGACTTGTCGGTAGAATTTTTAAATTTTTCCCAAGCATTGAAAATTTCTTCAGAAAAATCTTTTTCTTTAACTTCTTGATTTGAATCATCCTCGATATTTTTTGGAATCGAGAGAATAGCAGGATCAACTTTTGAGGATAACTCTTGGTTTTGTGTTGATCTTGCAATCTCTTCAGGCTTCTCTTCTACGAGAACTTCGGAAAGGTTAGGATTAACACTAGCCTGATCTTCCAGCTCTTTTTCAAGTTTCGCTTCTAAGGGAATCTCCCTCACTTCTAATTTAGATGGGGGTGGAGTTGTATTTATAGTTATGGGTATGATCTCGTCTTGTTCGTTTGGTTCTCCTTCGTCAATTAGTTTTTGCTCTTCCTCATTTTCTTTTTCCCCAGAAAAGATTTTTACTGGCATTTCTTGGTCTAATTCTCTTTGACCGACCTCCTTAAAAGGTTCTTCTAAAGATTTTTCAATTTGGGTTTGTTCTATGCTGGGTGGTATCGTGGTTGTATCTTGATCTGGGTGTTTTAGGGCGGGGGTAAACCCAGTCTCTATGTTTGTTAATTCCGATTCTTTATCAACGGAGGAAACCTCATTTAATGGTTCATTTTCCTCTTCACTTCCGTCTATATTTAACTCCAACACTTTCGTTTCCGGTTCGATTTCTTCTTGTGGCGTTTCATCAGGTTTGGCTTCAGCCTCAATCAAAGAATCGCGAATTTCTGAATCAGTTTTCTCCTGAGTTTCAATTTGTTCGGGATAAGAATCTTTGAAATCTTGGTTTATAGATTCGGCCAATCTTTTCTTCCTTTCTTCCTCTTCTTCGGCTATGCGGGGATCGGCAGAGGGAATTTCTTTCCTGAAATTAAGCGGATTAAAATTGCTTTCTTCCTCCTCTTCTTCATCCTCAAAACGATTAGCTGGTTTGAGAACATTTTCTTTACTCGGCTTATTAAAAATAAATCCGGCAACAGGTTTTTTCTGCGACCCTTGGAAAAAAGATTTCGAGTTGTCCCTTACTTTTTCGATATCTTGGAAAAAGTGTTCTTCCGAAGGAGATGGCATTTATTTGTTTTTTAAATATTAATAGGCTAAAGTGTTCTAAAGAAAAGGTATTAAACAGACAATATATTTTTCCCTCAGTATAAATTATATTTTCTCGATTAACCAACTGTGGTCGGGGATTTGTTTTTTCTGTTTGAAATTAATAGTTTTTCAAATCTAATTGATATTTTAATAAACTTTTACGAAACACGAAAAAATGAAAGTGCTCTCTAAAATTAAAAAGATTTGGAAATTGACCGAGCTTAGAAACAAAATAATTTTTGTCTTTCTAATGCTAGTAGTTTTTCGAGTTATTGCGGCGGTGCCGGTTCCTGGAGTGAACATAGAAAAGCTCCACAGTTTCTTTAGTGGTAATCAGTTGTTTGGACTCATAAATGTATTTTCAGGAGCTGGAATGGATAACTTTTCATTGGTGATGATGGGGGTTGGTCCCTACATTACTTCTTCTATCGTAATGCAATTGATGACAGTCATTATTCCAACTGTAGAGAAATGGTATCGAGAGGAAGGAGAAGCAGGACGTAGAAAATTTAATCAAGTAACCAGAATTTTAACGGTGCCTTTTGCCATTGTTCAAAGTTTCGGTATGATCACTCTTCTTAAGAGTCAAAATGTTATTAACAACCTTACAGGGTTTCAACTTGCTAAAACGATCATTATCGTTTTAGCTGGAACAATGCTTTTGATGTGGATTGGAGAGCTCATTACCGAAAAGGGGATTGGAAATGGAATCTCATTAATTATTTTTACGGGAATTATTACCAATATCCCAACTGCTTTTAAAGGATTTATTTCAACTTGGGATTCTTCGCAACTTTTTGCTTATATGATGTTTGCAGCAGCTTCAGTTCTGGTTATTGCCGGCGTAGTTTTTGTGACTGAGGGACAAAGGAATATTCCAGTTACTTATGCCAGGCGTTTAAGTGGAAGAGGAATGACTAGTTCCAGTTCCTATTTGCCTCTTCGAGTTAATCAAGCGGGAGTCATACCAATCATTTTTGCAATGTCGATCCTGCTTCTTCCCAGGATGGGGGCGAATGTTTTGAGTACGGTAGGAAGTGATAAAATCAAGGCGATTGCGCTCAAAGTTTCGGCAGTTATGCAAGATCAATGGGTTTATGGCATTTCTTATTTTGTTCTAGTAGTGGCTTTTACTTATTTTTATACAATGGTCACTTTTGAACCGAATAAAGTGGGAGAAAATTTACAAAAACAAGGAGGATATATTCCCGGAATCAGACCTGGAAGAACCACTTCGGACTATCTGCAAAAAGTGCTCAACCGAATTACTTTAGCTGGTGCTTTGTTTCTTGGAACCATTGCGGTTTTGCCCTACATCGTTCAGGGTCTCACTCATATTCAAGCTATGAGTATTGGAGGAACCAGCCTGCTCATTGCCGTTTCCGTAGCGCTCGATTCTATGAAACAAATCGACAGCCAGCTTGTGATGCGGGATTATGATGGATTCTTGAAAAGTTAAAAAAGGAGGGCAAGATGAAAAAAGATGAATGTCTTTCTGAGAAAGACTTTTTTGATTGGTTGGTTGACCCCGGGCTAATTATTAGCGAGGAGAACTTGGAAAGGCACGAAAAGTTTCTCGATCACATTGATGAATGCTTTAAGTGCTCCAAAAGGTATTCTAAATGGGTAGCTGTTTATTATGAAAATCTGGAAATTGAAGATTCTTTAGAATCTAAAGATGATTATTGAGCAATCGCCTCGCTTGAACCAAGCGAGGTTTTTTATTTTATATAAATAGAAATTATAATCTAAAGGTATTTTTAAATGATTATCATGCCCCCGAAACTTTTTGATACCCATACCCATTTTAATTTTAACGCTTTTAGGGATGATTCCGAAGAAATAATGAAAAAAACTTTGGAAAATGACGTTTGGTTTGTGAATGTGGGGGCGGAAAACCGTACCAGTAAAAGAGCAGTTGAGATAGCACAGAAATATCCAGAGGGCGTTTATGCTGCGGTAGGGCTTCATCCCATTCACACTTATGATGATAAACTGGAAGAAACAGTAAATGGCGAAAAAGTAGAATTTATCACTAAAGCGGAAGATTTCGACCCTCAATTTTACGGAAATCTAATCAAGAGTTCCGACAAAGTTTTAGCGGTAGGAGAAGTTGGCTTGGATTATTTTCATATTCGCAAATTTGATCCCATTCTTCAAGAAAAATTACGTCAAAAACAAAAAGGAATTTTTGTTTCCCAAATAAAATTAGCTTTTGAATATAAAAAGCCTTTAATCCTGCATTGTAGACCATTAAAGGATTATGATGCTTACCACGATATGCTTGATATTTTGAGAGAGAATAAAAATCAATTAGTAAAAGTTCCTGGAATTATTCATTGTTTTTCGGCTAATTTAGAGATTATGCGGGAATTTTTGAAACTGGGTTTTTATTTTGGTTTTAATGGAATTATTACTTTTACGGATGCCTATGAGGAATTGGTAAAAAACATTCCTCTTGATAGAATAGTTCTAGAAACAGACTCGCCTTGGCTTGCCCCAGTTCCTTATCGAGGGAAAAGAAACGAATCGATTTACGTGAAAGAGGTAGCGAGGAAGGTTGGAGAAATCAAGGGATTGAGTTTTGAGGAGGTGGCGGAGGCGACAGTGGAAAATGCGAGAAAAATTTTCAATTGAAAATTATTTAATCTATGTCCAAACGAACCAAAATTATCATTTTTATTCTTATTATTGTCCCCATTGCTGTTCTTGGGACAACGGCTGGTTATTTTTTTCACAAGATTTGGATGGTTTCCAAAACAATTAGTTTTGATTATCAAGATTCTCCGTTGAATCTATCTTATAATAAACCAGATGATTCAATACTCCCAGCAGAGGAAGAGACTCCCATTCCTTCCAAGAAAGAGGAAAATAGTTTCAATCCCCTTAATTATGTGGAAAGCAAAAAATTACCATCTCGAGGAACAAGTGATCGAATAAATATTCTTCTCCTGGGAAAAGCGAGCGATGATTATCCGGGGAGTAATTTGACTGACACTATAATTTTAGCCAGTATAAACCCCGCTACCTATCAAGGGTCGCTCCTTTCAATTCCACGAGATCTTTTTGTGAATGTTCCGGATACGAAAAGTTATACCAAAATTAATGCAATTTACGCCTACGGCTTGAAACAAGGCGGACATCAAAAAGGGATGGAACTTTTAAAAAGAGTGATTGGCGAAGTTACCGGCCAAAAAATAGATTATTACGTTATGATTGATTTTAAGGCTTTTGAGAAAGTAATTGATTCGGTTGGGGGAGTGGATGTGAACTCAGAAACTGATATTTATGACAACCGATACCCTGGACCCAATTATAGTTATCAAACCTTTCAAATTAGCAAAGGAATACACCATTTGGATGGGGCGACCGCGTTAAAATTTGTAAGAGTAAGACATACCGAGGGAGGAGATTTTGGCAGGGCAAAAAGACAGCAACAGGTTTTAGAAGCTCTTAAAGCCAAATTTTTCGAGCAAAGAGGAATAACTGAGGGCTTGGGGTTTTTTAGTGGCCTACTTGAAATTATAAAGGATAATGTTAAGACTGATTGCGCTTTTTCCGACTATTTGCCATTTTTGATGCTCATCAAAGAAGTCAATATCCATCAAGTGGTCAATAAAGTTTTGGATAATTCGGCAGGTGGAGTTCTGGAAAATTATAATCCAGTCGTAGGGGGGGTTGTTGCCTCTACGCTTCGTCCTAAAGCTGGAAATTATTATCAAATCCAAAGAATTGCCAGTTATATTTTTGATTTAGGCAAAATGGACAGACAGGACAAAGCGAGAATCTCGGAGAATGCTAAAGTTTCGGTGTTTGCTCCTGACAGCCTTTCGGACTACAAGTTGAAAATTGAAAATTTCTTGCGGACTCAAGGTTATGGTGTGATCAACGAAAGTTTTGCCTTTAGCCCAGTACATCTCTGGCAAAGAACTCTTGGAGCTAAGTTACCGGTGATTTCCAGTGAAAACATTAAAAGTCTTTCCTCAGACAGTTTAATCAGCAAGTCTGAAATCAACCCAAATTCCTTGGAAAAAACGGTAATTTATGACAATGCTCTTGGCAGTAAACCGTTTACTCTAGATGATCTTATTAGAAGGCTCGGCTCGCAAGTTTCTCTTTACAAAGAAGATCAGAGTCAAGCCGACTTTGTCGTTATAATAGGGAAAAATGTTCAAGATGTTTTTCAAAAAGATAATGGGGGATTTTTCCTGACCGAAGAAGGCGCAAATCAGGAGAAAATGGGGAATGAATAAAAAATGACGAATGTCGAATGACGAATTAAAGTGTCGCCAAAGGCGACTTTCAATTAAAATGTGAGCGGTAGCGAACTCCAAAATTAGTCATTAGCCATTAGTCATTAGTCATTTCTATGGCTATCCCCGGTTTTTTCTATATCTGTCATAAACTTTGAGTCTGGCGATCTCTCTTTGAAGGGTGGACTCAAGATCGGCAAAGTTTTTTTCGTCGATATCTCCTTTTTTTCTAGCTTTTTCAATCATTTCTTCAGCCAGTTTTTTAGCTTCCAATATTTTTTGTCTATTTAATTCTTCCACTCTGTCGGCAGTTTGAACTAAAAGACGAACTTTATTGTCCAAGACTTCTACTACTCCTTCAGATATGACCATTAGTCTTTCTTTTTTGGAATTGCCAGATTGGCTTGCTTCCAAGATATGAACCTCGCCAGGTTTAATGGCGGCTACCAAAGAAGTGTGTTGGGGAAGAATAGTAATTTCTCCTTCAAGAGTGGAAACAATCAACTTTTGAGCCATCTGCTGATAGATAATTTGCTCAGGAGTGACCATTTGGAGAAGGAAAGAAGAGTTGTTCTTGGGCATTTGTTTGAAGTGAAAAATAGATAAAACATGTTATATTAGATCTAACGTGTCATCCCGGACTTGACCCGGGATCTAGGTTAGTCTCACTAATTATTCTAATTACTCTAATTAACCTAATCTGCCTACCGGCAGGCAGGTTATTCTAAACAAAATTCTAAGAAAAGATTTAAGATTTAAGAATATTTTTATTTTGATATTTTCCTTAAATCCTAAATCTTAAATCGATTTATTTAGTTGGTGCTTTTTTAGGTTAATTAGTATAATTAGGTCAATTAGAGTAATTTTCTACTCTCCTGGATCCCGGGTCAAGCCCGGGATGACACAGTGATACAGACTAATTTTGATTATCGATAAATAAATTATTCGTTTTTGTTACTATTTCCTTTTTCCCTCAACAATTTCTTTCGAAACATTTTCTGGTACTTTGCTGTAATTGCTGAATTCCATGCTGTAACTGGCTCTTCCTTGAGTCATGGAGCGAAGTTGAGTGGCGTAGCCGAACATATTGGAAAGAGGCACTTTAGAAACAATAATTTTAAGGCGCAAAACTCCTTGCACTCGGTCTTCCATATTTTCGATTTGGCCTCTTCTTGAGTTTAAATCCCCTACTACATCTCCCATGAATTGCTCTGGGGTAACTACTTCCACTCGCATAACCGGTTCGATAATGTAAGGTCCGGCTTTACGCATAGTTTCTTTAAAAGCCATCGAAGCGGCGATTTTAAAAGCGGCTTCCGAGGAGTCAACTTCGTGGTAGGTTCCATCGAAGAGAGTGGCTTTAACGTCCACCACTGGATATCCAGCAATTACTCCACTTCCCAAGGCTTCCTTGACTCCTTTTTCGACGGCGGGGATATATTCATTGGGAATAGAAGCACCTTTAATTATATTGAAAAATTCAAATCCTTTACCGCTTTCTTGGGGATCTAATCGCAAGAATACATGCCCATATTGTCCCCTTCCACCACTTTGTTTAATGTATTTTCCCTCTGCCTCTGCAGTTTTTTCAATAGTTTCTTTATAGGCTACACGCGGTTTTCCGAGAGTGGCTTCAACCTTGAATTCTCTTTTCATTCGATCCGCAATAATTTCCAGATGTAATTCTCCCATGCCCGATATGATTGTTTCAGCGGTTTCTTCGTCGGTATGCACTCGAAAAGTGGGATCTTCGTCGGAAAGTTTTTTTAGAGCCAAACTCATTTTTTCCTGATCAGCCTTAGTTTTCGGTTCGACCGAGGCATTGATAACTGGTTCAGGAAATTCCATTTTCTCAAGGATAACTGGATCATTTTCATAACAAAGAGTATCACCGGTAGTGGTGTTTTTAAGTCCCACAATGGCAGCAATATCTCCGGCGAAAACTTCCTGGACATCCTCTCTTTTGTTGGCATGAAGACGGACTATTCGTCCCACTCTCTCTTTTTGGTCTTTGGTAACGTTCAAGATGTAACTTCCAGCTTGAAGACGGCCGGAGTAAACTCTGAAAAAACAAAGGTTTCCCACAAATGGGTCTGTTGCTAGTTTGAAGGCAAGAGCGGAGAAAGGAGCGTCGTCACTGGGTTCTCTTGTGATGGTTTCTTTAGTGTTGGGATCGATCCCAGTAACAGCAGGAACATCAATTGGAGATGGCAAGAAATCTATCACCATATCGAGGAGCTTTGTGACAATAGCAGTGCGGGAATCGCCTCCGGAAACAGGAAAAATTTTGTTTTGGAGAGTCGCTTTTCGAAGGGCGTAACGCAATTCTTCGTCAGAAAGCTTTCCGTCTTCCAAGAAAACCTCGATTAGTTTGTCATCTGTCTCGGCCACTTTTTCGGTGAGGATTGCCCGGTATTCCTCGGCTTTAGCTTTCAATTCTTCAGGAATTTCGGTTTCTTTTATTTCCGGTGAGTGAATATCTTCATAAACATAAGCTTTCATATTAACCAAGTCCACCAAGCCACTGATTTTCTGTTCTTCTCCAATCGGAAGACTAATTGCGACGGCGTTCGGGCTCAAGCGTTCTTGAATCGATTTGAGACTCATATAAAAATCTCCTCCGGTTTGATTGATTTTGTTAATAAAACAAATACGGGGAACACTATACTTGTCGGCTTGGCGCCAAACAGTTTCTGATTGGGGTTCGACTCCCATTTTTCCGTCAAAAACAACCACTCCTCCATCAAGAACCCTAAGAGATCTTTCCACTTCCACAGTAAAATCAACGTGTCCAGGAGTGTCAATGATGTTGATCCGGTAATCTTTTTTGTTTTTTGTAATAATCCCGTTCTTGTCGTAAATCGAAGGAGACCAGAAACAAGTAGTCGCAGCGGCAGTTATGGTTATTCCTCTTTCTTTTTCTTGTTCCATCCAGTCCATCGTGGCTTCTCCTTCATGAACTTCCCCAATTTTATGCGTTATGCCTGTAAAAAAGAGGATTCGTTCTGTTGTTGTAGTCTTTCCGGCATCAATGTGGGCGATAATGCCTATATTTCTGGTTTTTTCAAGAGAATAGTCTCGGGGCATAGTGGTATTTTTGTTAATAATTTATGAAATGCAATTCTTAATTTACTGGATAATAATGGATAAAGCAAATATTAGTAAGTTGAAAATGTGAAAATCAAAATTTGAAAAACGTTTTTTAAAAACTAGGGGATTTCCTATAAGAAAATCATAGTTTTTAAAAAACGTTTTTCAAATTTTGATTTTCACATTTTCAACTTTTTTTGTTTATAGCATACCAAAAAATTATTCCAATCGTCCAAAAAGGCAGTACCCCAAGAACGGGAACAATTTCAAGGACGAATACTGTTATAATCAAAAAAACAGTCAAAGGATAAGACTTACTAAAAAAGGTTAGAAGCAATAAAAGGAGAAAAAGAGCGGTTAAATCCAACACTTGATTTAGCAGAAAAACATTTTGCCAGAGAACCAAATCAATAAAATCATTTACAAGACAGAGGGTGAGTCCTAAAATAAAAACTATTTTTTGATTGCCGTCATAATCCAAAGAGGGTGACCGCAAACCTTTATCAAGAGATTGTCCCATAGAAATAGCCTTTCTTTTGGAAGCTGTTTGTCTTATTATATCGGTTTGGACTTTTCTTTCCATCGAGCGCAGTCGGTCAGTTCTTCTGCTTTCTTCAAAATTATTAACTCTTGACTCAGTTTCACCTTCGATTTTGTTATTAAGGGTGTTTTGAATGTCAGGCACAATATTTAATTTGAAATTTTAATTCTTATTTATTTGACTCTTTTTATTTATTACCTACAATTAAAAAGACAACAAATCGGTTTAGTTTCTTCTTTTTTTATTTTGTGTTATATTCCGCAAGAGGTTTAGAAATAAATCAGGTAAATATTAAATAAAAATATAAATAATATGTGGGGAATTTTTGGAGGGGGAAACCATAATTTAGGGATAGATATTGGAACTTCCGGTATTAAAATCATTGAATTGGAGCATAATTCTTCCGGTAAGCCACCGAGGCTTATAAATTATGTAACCGTTGGTTTTAGGGAAAATCTTCCCCAAAAAGAAAGGGAAAGAAGAATAACAAAAAATGAAGTGGCGTCCCTTCTTAAGGCCGCTCTTCGAGAGGGAAAAATTAGAACTACCAATTCTTCTTTTTCGGTACCGGCTTTCTCCAGTTTTATATCTTTTGTCACGATGCCTAGGGTTGACAAGGAGAATATCAAGCAGTCTTTGCTGATGGAAGCCCAGAAATTTATTCCTGTTTCCTTAGAGGAAGTTGTTCTTGGATGGGAAGTGATTGATGAACCGTCAGAGAAGGAAATTGCTAATATTCGAGATCAAAACAAAATGAAAGTGTTGCTCCTGGCGGTGCCAAAAGATATTGTGGCACGTTATCGAGAGATCGCCCAAATGAGTGGATTAAAATTAAAAAATTTGGAGGTGGAAGCGTTTCCTTTACTTAGATCTCTTGCGACAGACATAAAAAAAACATCCATAATTCTAGACATCGGATCGAGGGTATGTAATATTTTGGTGGTTTCCAACGGTAGCCTCCGAGGAGCTCGAAATATTGGGGTAGGAGGAGATGATCTTACGGAAGTTTTGGCAAGGAGTATCGATATAACTTATGAAAGAGCCGATGAATTAAAAAGAAATGAAGGCCTTCTTAATAAACAAGTTTCAGAGTTGCTCACCCCGGTTTTGGGTAATATTATTGAAGAATTAAAAAGAGTAATCTCGGTGTACAAAAATAAAAATCCTAATAAAGAAATTCAAGAAGTTATTTTAAGCGGTGGGACGGCTGGATTAAAGGGGATTACTGAACTTTTTGTGAATCGTCTTGGTATTCATACTCAGGTAGGGGATCCGTGGAGTAAAGTAGAAGTGGATGAAAATATAAAAAATCTTTTGCGTGAAAAAGGAGTCGCATTTTCAATATCGGTAGGCTTGGCACTTAAGAAAGAAGAAACCGAAATATAAGACAAAAAGATTCTTTTCAAAGAGTTACGCGTGAAGGAATTATTAATATAACAATATAACCATATCCAAATGATGGATTTAAGACAAGGAATTGTAGTTTCAAATACGAATTTGGTTGATGCCAAAAAAGAAGTTCCTTTTCCTTGGAAAGGGGCTCTGGCTATTGCAATTGCTACCTTGGTTTGCTGGGGAGGAGCTTATGCTTTAGATAGTGTAAACAAATCTCAAGCGAATGAAATTCAAAAAAATTTAAATTCCATGAAATCTGGAAGAGATTATAAAAAAATCGCTTATGTAGTTGATCTTGAAAGTCGCTTACAGTCTGCTAAAGAGGTAATTAAAGAAAGGACGAATTGGGATAATTTTTTTCAAAAACTTGAACAAAACACAGTTCAGGAAATAGTATTTGAAAATTTGGAAGCAAAAAAAGAGGATAATAGCAATCAGATAGGTTTTTCTGGAAAAGGACAATCGGAAAGTTCATTTTATAAAATCACCCTTAAAGGAAAAACAGTTGGACTTAACAATCTTGCAAGACAGGTGGCGGCTTTTAGGGAAGGCGGGGACAAGGCTTTCGCTTCAGACGTTAAGATACAAAATATTTCTCTTAAGAAAACAGATATGACAAGCGATGGAGGCGCAATCGATGGTGCGACGCCTCAAGATTCGGGAAGTGGTACGATTGACTTTACAATGGATTTAACGATCAATCCTTTAGTTTTAAAAACGGATTTTAGCCAGGCTGGCACAAGCCAACCATCTCAAAATCAGTGAGATGATCCACATTAAATTTTAACGTTATTATAAAAATGGCCAACATAAAAGTTCTAATTTTACCGATTCTTTTAATGTTTTCATTTTTTGTTACTTGGCAATTTACAAAACCTCTTTTTGAAGATGGGATGATGCTTCGGAATAAAAAAATCCCGGAACTCAGCTCAGTTTTAGGACAAGAAAAAGACTTGCAACAAAGAACAGAAAAACTTTATGAAGAAGGATCGGCAGACGGTGGAATGGGAGAAACTATTAAAAAAACGATTCCGGAAGAAAAAGAAATAAAAAATACCCTTGTCCAGTTGGATACTCTTGCGAAAAATAACGGTCTTGTAATTGAAGATTTTAAAGCGGATGAAGGCAATAATAGTTCTTTAGATCAGAGCACTTTAGGATTGGTTCAAAGCGGAGGAAAAGCCTATACTGTAATTAGTGGCAGTGTTCAGATTGCTGGGGGATATGGAAAACTAAAACAATTTATAAAAGATATGAATAAATTGGATAGGATCACCAATATTAAAAATGTATCCATAGTTAATTCTAACGATACAACTCAAACTACCATCGGCAAATATTTGGTTGACTTTGATTTTTATTGGCAACCGTTTATCTCTCCAGAAATCGTAAAAGCAGGATTAGAAAAAAAAGAATAGTATTACCAAATAATTTTAAATAATGAAATTATCACAATCTACAGTAAAACTATCTTTGATTGTTGCAATAGTCCTTTTCGTTGGGTTAGTGGTTTTTTATACTTGGCAGGATATTGCATCTCTTGTTGGTGTGAATCTAGCTCCCAAAAGCGGTACTGACTCAAGGGGACAGTCAATCAGTTTTATAGCGGATGCTAAAAATTTAACCATTCCTCCAGTTTACTCTGAGGATATTTTTAATTATATAAAGAAAGAGCTGACCGAAAAAGGGGGTTTACCTCTCAATGTTGGAAAGAAAGGTAACTCGTTACCTTTTGGTATTCCCTAAAAAATTTTAAAGAAGAAGAATCTATGAATGAAACAAGAAATGTAAGTTCCAAATTAGACATACAGGACGGTGCTAAAGTCAGCGAGGATTTTGTTAAGATCCTGCCAAGGGAAGCAGCCGATAGGTATAAGATGGCTATTATTGAAAAAAATGAAAAAATATTGAAGGTTGGGATGGTTGATCCTAATAATATCGAATCTCAAGACGCGCTTCGTTTTATTTTGAATAGAAACAATTTGCAGGCAGAAGTTTATGCTATAAGCGAAATTGATTTTCGAAGGATGCTGAAGAACTATGACATCGTGAAAGAAACAATAGGTGAGGCGTTGAAGGATATTGAAGAAGAAAAAGTCAAAGAAGAAAAGAAAAAAGAGCAGATTGTCCAAGAGAAAAAAATTGGAGAATTGGTTGAGTCGGCTCCAGTTGCGAAAATCGTAGAGGTTATTGTTGAAAATGCTATTGAAGGAGAAGCGAGTGATATCCATATTGAACCGGAGGAGAAAGAAGTAAAAGTGCGTTTTAGGGTCGATGGAGTCCTCCACTCCAGTCTTTTTCTTCCAAAAGACGTGGGGCCTTCTATTGTTTCAAGAATTAAAATCTTGTCTAATCTTAAAATTGATGAAAAAAGAAAACCACAGGATGGAAGGTTCAAAATTTCTTATAAGGGTAGAAATATAGATCTTCGTGTTTCAACACTTCCGGTCGCAGAAGGAGAAAAAATTGTAATGAGAGTTTTAGATGAAAACAAGAGCAAAATAGATTTAGAGGGGTTGGGATTATGGGGAAAATCTAGAGAAATTTTTGAGCAAGAAATTCAGGAACCATTTGGTTTAATTCTCATAACTGGACCTACTGGATCGGGAAAGTCTACCACCTTGTATACAGGGCTTTCGATGTTGGATAGAGAGGAGAGGAATATTGTTACACTTGAAGATCCTGTAGAGTATAGAATAGCGGGAATTAATCAAAGTCAGATTTACCCAGAAATAAACTTTACTTTTGCGACTGGACTGCGATCGATATTAAGACAAGACCCGGATGTGATTATGGTAGGGGAAATTCGAGATGAGGAAACAGCTGAACTAACAGTGCATGCGGCTCTTACCGGTCATTTAGTTCTTTCCACTTTACACACAAATAATTCTGTTGGAGCAATTCCCCGCTTAGTTGATATGAAAGTAGAACCATTTCTTCTTTCTTCCAGTCTTCGTATGATAATTGCTCAACGTCTTGTAAGGAGAATTTGTGATCATTGTAAGGAAGAAGTAAGACCGGGCAAAAGAGTCGAAGAAGTGATGAAGTCTATTCTATCGAGAATTCCTGCCGAGTATAAAAAAGATATGGAAATCGATGAGAATAATCTTTCCATGTATAGAGGCAGGGGATGCGAGTATTGTTCGAGAACAGGAATGAAGGGGAGAGTCGCTGTTTTTGAAATAATAAAAATTACTGATAGGCTGAGAAAAGTAATAGAAGAAGGAGAACTTTCAGGGGATACGCTTTGGAAAGAATTTTATGAGCAAGGAAGTATTACTATGAGAGAAGATGGGATTCTCAAGGTTCTCAAGGGTCAGACGACGATGGAAGAGCTTGAAAGAGCGACTGCTAATACAGTAGAAGCTAATACCCTTGATGATAAAAAAGCAGAAGAAGAACAAATTGTGTGATGAGTTCATCAAGTTCATCAAGTTCATCAAAATTTTTACTTGATAAACTTTATAAACTTTATAACTTGATAAACTAATTTGCTATGAAAAATAACAATAAAACAGTACTAATTATCGAGGATGATCCTTTTATATCGGACGTTTATGTTCTTAAGTTAGAAAGTGAGGGATACTCCGTGGATACGGCAAATGACGGTGTTGTGGGGCTCGAAAAAATTCAGAAGAAAAAATATGATATTGTGCTTTTAGATATTTTAATGCCGAATCTAGATGGTTTTAAGGTTTTGGAAAGAATAAAAATGGTTCCTACTTTGAACAAAGTTCCAGTGGTCATACTTACAAATTTAAGCCAGAAAAATGATATCCAAAAAGGACTGAATCTGGGCGCAGTGGATTATATTGTCAAGACAAAATTTACTCCCTCCGAAGTGATAAGAACAGTTAATAAAATTCTAAAAGACAGAAAATAACAACGAAGTTAGCGAAAGGGACTCAGGATAATTTTTCGTAGTAGGATTAACAAAAATTAATATAAATATCCAAAATGACGAGTATAATCAGGGCAGAACAAAGACTAAAAAGACTTATGGAGATCGTCGTTCAGCAAGGAGCTTCAGATCTTCATTTGTCAGTGGCTCGTTACCCTACAATTCGTATCGATGGCGATCTTATTCCGCTTACAAGTGATAGCATCTTAACGACAAAAGATGCTTTTGACCTTTGTAATGCACTTCTTAACGAAGAACAATTTAAAAATCTTGAGAAAAATCGTCAAATAGATTTTACGTATGAGCTGGAAGGAAGAGTCCGATTCAGAGTTAATGTTTTTTATGAAACTGGTAATCTGGGAGCGGCCTTGCGCCTAATCCCATACAAGATTAGGACAATTGAAGAATTGGGTTTGCCTTCAATTTTACATCAGTCTTTGCGAAGCACTCAAGGTTTAATATTGCTCGTGGGTCCTACAGGGGCCGGAAAATCGACTAGCCTTGCTGCGATGGTCGATGAAATAAACCACACGAGGTCGGAGCATATCATCACTATTGAAGACCCAATTGAGTATATGTATCAACAAGATCGATGTATTATCAATCAAAGAGAGGTTTATAGAGATGTTAATTCCTTTTCTGATGGTCTTCGGGCAGCTTTTCGGGAAGATGTCGATGTTCTCCTTGTTGGTGAGATGAGAGATCAAGATACGATTGCCACAACTATTACTGCGGCGGAAACGGGACACCTTGTTATGGCAACATTGCATACAAATGATTCGGCGCAGACAATTGATAGAATCATAGATATTTTTCCGGCGGCGCAACAAAACCAGATAAGATCCCAGTTAGCGAGTATTTTAGTGGCAGTTGTTTCTCAAAGGTTGGTTCCTCGGATTGGAGGAGGAAGAGTTCCAGCTGTAGAAGTTCTTCTAAATAATGATGCCGTTTCAAATTTGATAAGAGAAGGTCAAATACATCAAATCGTTAATGTTTTAGATACTTCTCTTGAGGATGGAATGGTGTCGATTAATCGCTCACTTGCCAATCTGGTAAAGGCCGAGCAAATCACTTTGGAGCATGCCGAGGCATATTCAAGCGATAAACAGACTTTACATATTCTTTTGCGTTAAGTTTATAGAATTCAACCAAGGCATTTTTTAAGAATATTTTTATATGGCTCCGTACTCAAATTTAGAAAGTAATGGCGGGATTATAGATTCCAAGTTAAAAATACCTGGCAGTTTTCCCGTGAGAAAAGAGGATAAACCTGAGTTTCTTTCAGAAAGCGGAGAATCTAATTTTACTCAAAAAATTGAAGACCTGTTTAATCGTCCCAAAGAAAAGGAAATTGTAACTTTACTTCGAGAGCTTTCTATTTTAGTTGAAGCAAGAGTCCCGCTTATCAGAGCTCTTTCCACAATGAAAAATCAAAATTATACCGTCGGAGTAGTGTCTTTAATTACAAGAGTTTGCAAAAAAATAGAAGAAGGAAAGTCCTTATCGGAAGCTTTGGAATCGTTTCCAAAAGAATTTTCCCCTTTATATATAAACGTCATAAGAGCGGGGGAAGCTTCTGGAAGACTGGAGCGTGTTTTAAACTATCTGGCAAGCTATCGGGAAAAACAGTTTGAACTTAAAAGAAAAATCATGGGAGCGCTTATGTATCCTTTGATAATATCTTTGAGTTTCGCTGGAGTTTTTGTTTTTCTCATGATTTTCGTGATGCCAACCCTTACAAAAACTTTATCAGAGTCGGGTGTAAAATTGCCCTGGACGACAAAACTTGTAATGGCGGTTAGCGGTTTTTTTGTCGGTTATTGGTATCTTGTTTTGTTCGTTGTGGTATTGATTGCTCTTGGCGCTTTCTATTATACCCATACCGAGGAAGGAAAAAAGCAATGGGATTTTATTAAAATAAAAATTCCGATTTCGGGAAGTCTCCTCCAATATATGTATATGAACCGATTTGCGGAAAATTTAGGGATGCTCTTGGGGGAGAGCGTCCCAATTACTCAGTCTCTGGAAATAACCGGAAAAATAATGGGTAACTATGTTTATTACAACGTTCTTTCGGAATGTGTAAAAGAAGTGCAAAAAGGGAAAATGATTAGCGGGGTACTGGAAAAAAGTCCATATTTCCCCAATGTAGTTTCTCAGATACTAAGAGTCGGTGAAGAATCGGGCAAGACCGTTGATACATTGAATAAAATCGCAGAGTATTATGGCAGGGAAGTGGACAATATGACCCAGAACATGATGACCTTGATTGAGCCGGTTATGATATTACTCTTGGGCGTGGGAACTGCGGTGATTGTTGCGTCGGTTATTATGCCGATTTATAATATGGCGGGAGCGATATGAACTAGTTGAAAGTTAAAAGTAAAAAGTAGAAAGTCCTTGGTGTCGCCAAAGGCGATTTTAATTGACTATCGCCTTTGGCGATTCCTCAACTTTTCACTTTTCACTTTCAACTTTTAACTAATTTTGGACATCATAATATTAAAATAAAAATGATGGAAAAACGAGAAAGGAGGTGGGGAAATGAAATATAAGAATAAAAATGGTTTTACCCTGATGGAGCTTTTGGTAGTTGTTGCCATTATTGGAATTTTGGCGGCAATTGTTATGGTTTCATTGAATACTGCAAGAAATAAAGGAAAAAATGGAGCCGTTAAAGCTCAGATGGCTCAGCTCAGATCCGCCGGTGAAATGTTCAGCGAAGATAATGGTCAAACATATACCGGTTGGTGTAGTGATGCGGAAGCCGCTAAAATTTCAACTGGGGTGACAAGTTCAGGTGGAACAGCTTTTGCTTGTAATGATTCAGCATCTGCTTGGGCGGCTGAAGCTGCCTTGGTAGGTGCCGGAGCAGGTTATTGGTGTGTCGATTCTACGGGGGCTTCCAAGGCGGAAGCTGCCACGATTGGTACAGCCACTGTCTGCCCATAACTCCTTCTAAATGTAAGTCGTATAAGTCTTATAAGACATATCAAATTTTAGGAGTACAAAAAAACAAAAACCGTGCGTAAGTGCGGTTTTTGTTTTTTAATTAAACCACTAAATTTAATAAATTTGACAAATTAAATTATAAAAAGATAATTAATTCAAGTGTTGTTGCAGTTAAAATAAAAAACCATTTAATAAATAACAAAATCAAATGGGTGTAAAAACTAGTAAAAAGTGTGGTTGTTGTAGTAAGGTAAAACCTAAAATAAAAAAAAAGAAAACGAGTAAAGGTTTTACCCTTATCGAAATGTTGGTTGTTATCGTTATTATTGGAATTTTAGCTGCGATAGTTATTTATTCAGTGGCGGGTGCTAGACAAAAAGCTAATGCTGCGAGGGCAAAGGCTGACATGGGTCAAATGAAGGACTCGATAGAGAAAGCTAATTCTATTGAGGGTTGTACAAATTTTACTTTCACAAACTCAGGAAATGGGACTGTTCTTTCCTGTGGCGGTGTTAATTATGCAACCATTCAGCTCCCAACTATCGGCGGATACAGCCTTACAGTAGGGACTTGTATCAATACAGGAACCACCTCTAGCTGGACTGCTTCAGGTACTTGTCCTAACACAAGCACGACAATCAATTATACTTTGCAGGTTTCCGGTCTCAAGAATTCTGCGACATATACGTGTACTAATTCGGGATGCGTTTGTTCTTCAGGGACAGCAGGAGATTGTGATAGTTTCTAAACTCACCGATCGTTGATATTTTTAAAATATAAAAATGAAGACTAAAAGCGGAAAAGGGTTTACCCTTATTGAAATGTTGGTAGTTGTGCTGATTATTGGAATCCTTGCTACGATTGTGGTGGTGAGTGTTTCAGGAGGGAGAAAAAAAGCGGCTGGAGCGAAGGCGAAAGCGGATGCTAATTCCTTTACAAGTGCTATAGAACAAGCAGCAGCTGATGGGTGTAGAACTGTAATGGGTACTTTAACTGCTGGTGGGGCTTATTTGAGTATCGCTTGTTCAGACACAAATCCAGTTGCAAGATCAACGGAATATGCTCAGATTCCTAATTGTTCTAACTCTTTGACCTATACTGCAACTGTTGGCACAAATACTGCCAGTTGTGATGCGACTGGTAAGTGGGTTTCAAGTTTTACTGCTACTTCAGTTAATTCTACCTATAGTTTTACTGTTGCTGGTTATACTAATCCAAGTGCTTCTAATTTTATTTGTGACAGCACTAAAGGGTGTCGCTGTGATACCTTGGATTCTTGCGTTAGCCCTTAATGCTTGATTCAGTTTATAACTAGAAATAAAAAAGCGAAATCAATTGGTTTCGCTTTTTTTGTGATGAAGAGGGTGTGTCATCCCTGGCGTGTCGACCGGGGATCCAGTTAGTCTCACAGAATGTTATTTTAGTGTATATTTGTAAAAAACTAAACAAAAGAACATTTTGTTAGACTAATAAAATTCTCCTGGATCCTCGCTTTGTGCCACCGCTAAAGCTAAGGCGACACGCGGTCGCAAGGATGACACGCTAGACTGTGTTGTTTTAAATTTGTTTCTTGGAATTTTAAATCTTACTTCCCTGGATCCCGGGTCAAGTTTATCCTGTACCGAATGGTTTAGAGCTCGGGACACGGGGGTTATCTCGCATATTCCGTTACTCTTGTTTCTCTAATAATCACAACCTTGATTTCTCCTGGATATTTCAATGTTCCTTCAATCTTCTCGGCTACTTTGCGGGCAAGCTTAACGGATTCGATGTCGCTGACGCTTTCGGGGGAGACGAAGATGCGGACTTCTCTTCCGGCTTGGATGGCGTAGGCTTTGTCCACTTCGGGGAAGGATTTGGCGATTTCTTCAATTTCGTTTATTCGTTTGATGTAATTTTCTACGCTGTCTCTTCTGGCTCCGGGGCGGGCGGCGGAAATGGCGTCGGCGGCGGCTACCAAAGTGGCTTCGGGACTGACAAATGGATAGTCATTATGATGTGATTTCATAGCGTCAATCACTGCCTCAGAAACATTAAATTTCTTGAGAATATTGATTCCAATTTCCACGTGGGTACCTTGAACTTCCCGGTCAATGGCTTTTCCGATGTCGTGAAGAAGACCGGCCTTTTTGGCAATGGCGATATCGAGTCCCAATTCGGCGGCGAGAGCCCCGGAAAGGTGAGCCACTTCGATGGAGTGGAGCAAAATATTTTGTCCATAACTGGTTCGATAGCGGAGTCTGCCGAGTAATTTTACGAGTCTTGGATCAAGCCCCGTAACGCTCATTTCATACATGGCAGCCTCTCCCGCCTCGGTTATTTTTTTGTTAATTTCTTGTTTCACTTCCTTGATTGTCTCTTCAATGCGAGCGGGATGAATTCGTCCATCTTCAATCAGTTTTTGCAGAGCTTGCTTGGCAATTTCCCGTCTAATCGGATCAAAAGCCGAGACTATGATGGCCTGAGGGGTATCGTCAACGATAATTTCCGCACCAGTCAGTCTTTCGATAGTGTTGATGTTTCGCCCCTCTCTTCCGATAATTCTTCCTTTAAGTTCATCGGAGGCAAGTGAAACGATAGAAGTGGTGTGGTCTACCACGTGTCCGGCGGCATATCTTTGAATAGCAGAAGTCATAATCTCTCGGGCTTTTTCGTCGAGAGTTTCTCGATTTTTCTGTTCGAATTTTTTCAGTTGTTCCCTGATGTCTTCAGCGTATTCAGTTTCGACTGATTTGAGCATTAAATCCTTGGCTTTCTCGGGAGAAAGTTTGGTAATTTGTTTGAGTTTTTCCAATTCGTCTTGGCGGATTTTAGAAATGTCTTCCCGAGCTTTCTCCACTTCTTTAATTTTCTTTTTTAATCCATCAAAACGGTTGGTTAATTCGGCTTCCTTTTGAGCCACATTTTGTTCCATTCTCTCCACTCTTTCTTCAGTTTTATCTAACTGTCTTCTCCTGATTTGTTCTTCTTTTTTGATTTCCGAAAGGGCTTTGACAGCTTTTTCTTTGGTGTTAAGCAGAAGATCTTTGGCTTCCAGCTTGGCATCTTCTATGATCATTTGAGCTTTGCGCATTGCTCCTTCCTGGCTTCTCTTGGATAAAATCATCTGCAAAAAATAACCTCCCGATCCTCCGACAGCGAGAGAAACGACTAGCAAAATTAAGATGTTCATTGGTCTCGAATTTAATTTTTAGATTGTCTTTCACGTAATCGAATAAGAAATTATTCACAAAAAACAATATAGAAGCACAAGATTTGCCCTACCGTTTAAATAAAATACAAAAAAATAGAAAAGTCTACTTGGGAGAGAATTTTTAATTTTCACTCCGTGTCATCCCGGGCTTGACCCGGGATCCAGTTAGTCTCATAGGATGTTAGTTTGACGCGTATTGTTAAGAGACTAAACATAACAAAATTTTGTGAGGCTAATTCTATTCTCCTGGATCCCGGGTCAAGCCCGGGATGACACAGTAACGTTATTATTATATGTGATAAAATATAATTTTTATAGAATTTAATTTTTAATCTTGCTATCTCCCTCCGTTGGAATCTGAAATGAGCTTAGCTCTTCTTTGGTAATCGTAGTTTTTACTGGGTTAGTTCCTGCCTCTTGTGTTTCTGAGAGTATTTTTACAATCCCCACTCCTTGGGCAACCCAAAGAGTAGTTTTAGATTCAGTGGTTTTGGCTCCGCCTGAAAACTCTTGTCTTAATGTAAAATTAATTTCGATTTTTTTGGTGGTGAATTTTCCGGCTGGGACTGACACTTCTTCGTTTCCTGCAATTTTCCATTTGGAGAAAATATTTTCTTTGATTGTTGAATCCTGATTTTCTTCACCAATTTTTTTATAATTCAAGCACCCGTTTTCTTCGAAAGAATAGGTAGAATCTAGCATTTGGTCGGTTGGCAAGAAAAAATCATAAGCTCCCTTGGTGCAGGGTTCGCCGAGGAGTCCGCTTTTAGAGGCGGTCATGAGAAAATTTAAATCAGTCATTTCTATTTTGTTGTCTTTACAAACAAAAAGCGAGCGGACAGTCCAGTCTTTTTTGCTTTGAAGGATGGAATCAAAAAAATTTATTCCATTTTCAGGAGCTGGTATTCCGAAAGTTATAGAATCTTTATCATCTCCCGAAGTGACTTCATAATTCCACTTAGCACCAGAGAGCAAGGGGAAATAAGTACTTTTACAAAAAAATTCTGGAGGCTTCACCGCGCCACTCAAAGACTCTTGAAGATTTTCTTTTTCCAAATTGCTAAGAGCTGCTTCGGGAGTCTTGTCATTTATTATCCTTGATAAATTAGTGATTTTTTCATTGAAATATTGTCCCAATCCACTTTCACTGAAATTAGTAAAACGAAACAAAGCGAACACGGCTGAAAAAGCGAAAATAAAAAGCAAGATGTTTATTTTTGTTTTTGATTGCATGGAATTAGTTTATCAAGTTTATAAAAAGGTGTCATCCCGGGCTTGACCCGGGATCCAGGAGCGTAGAATTAGCCTCACAAAATTTTGTTATGTTTAGTTTCTTAATAACACGCATTAAACTAACATCCTATGAGTTTAACTGGATCCCGGGTCAAGCCCGGGATGACACGAGAACTTTGTGTTATCTTTTTTTCCTAACTTTCTAAAGTAATTTTGCGTTTTGCGGAAACTTGATAAATTAAATTATCTATCTCATAATAAATTCGAATATAAACTTAATTAAATTCTCTAAGATTAAATTAATGTTTAAAGCTCGTAAATACAAAAAAGAAAAAACAAAAAAAATTGCCTCCCTAGTTGCAAAATTATTAACGTTTGTTTTTGCAATAAATTTCTTTTCGGTTGGAGTGGCGGGCGTTTTTACTTCGATTTATCTTATCCATCCAGTCAAAGCGGATCTTTTTGAAAAAGGTCAGCCAAACGACAAAATTTCCTACAGTATCAGTTCCTTGAGCATTCTTCAAAGAATCAATTTACAAAGTTTTTTAGGGAAGACGGTGAAGATTCCTTTGGCATCGAATAATCCCGATGGAATTCCTGGCGGAGATCAAGATTATGTTTACATCTATCCTCCTCGCATCTTAGACAAAAACACTTCTGTCCCTCTTCGAGCCATTTATTTTACATCCGGAAAAGAAGTGGATGATCAGGGTCATCAATTTGTTGCCAATATTGAAAATATTATCAACGGAGTGGGGGACAACAACAAAGTGATGTTGGAAATAATTAGGAATATGATCGGCGACAGCCAACAAATTTCAAGGGCTCCTAGCACAGGATCATTCCTGAGTTTTTTCTTTAATCCAGTCCAGGCGGATACGGGAGGGGATTTTGTTTCAACGAATGACAATACTCAGATCAATGTGGGAGAAAATTATGTACCGACCACTGACTCGACTGGTTCGATTGGGAATTCTAACAGTCAGATTCAAGATCTTCTTGGTCAGTTTCAAGGGTCAACTAATGCCAATTCCAATAGTTCTTTAACGAACGGCAACACCTTGCTAGTTGATGATAAACAGCAGATTACCGATCTTCTGAACCAGGTGCAGAATATGGATTCTTCTGATCCTCAAACCAAACAACTTTTGACGCTAGTGCTTCTTATGTTACTTCTCAACCAAGAAATGGCCAAGTCTCTCAACAAGGATAAAGAAGTGTGTATTGCAGGAGGCGGTAATTGGAATAATGGCGAATGCGTTAATGAGATCCAACAATTATGCGAAAACAATGGTGGCTCTTGGGGTAAATTTAAAAACGAATGTTATCGAGACAAAGATCTCTGTGGTAATTCTGACTTGAAATGTGCCAATCTCTCGACGGATATTTATTCAACCAACAACAATTCCAATACTAATTCAGATGTTGCGTATGGATGCCATTGCTCAAAAGGAAGTTGTCTTAATGAGGAGGGGGTGTGTGTAGCGGAAAAAGATAGCAAACAACAGCTTTGTGAGGATTCGGGGGGAAGCTGGCGAGCTTTTTTCTCGAACTCGGAGAGCTGTCTGAATCAGTGCGGAACAACTCCTGCTCAGTGTAACAGCCTTGGTTCCAATTATAATTCCAACGGTAAATCCGGAACCAATAGTTGTGATTGTTCCGGAATGAGTGGTAATGGAAACAATAACAGCGGGTATTGCCTCTCTTCCTTTGGTGCCTGTATCAAAAAAGAAGTTTCCAGTCTGGATGATGACAAAGACGGAGTGGAAAATAGTAAGGATCGATGCCCAGGCACGCCCCAAGGAGAGATCGCCAACAACATCGAAGGAAATATTGATCGCGGATGCTCCTGCTCTCAGATCATTGCCAAGCGCAATCTGCAACCTCCTCAATGCCCGCCAGACCAGTGCGAAGGGAATTATTTAGTCCGTTATGATAGAACCAATCAGTATAATCCGGCTAATTTGTGTCAGAACGGAGTAGTCAATTCCAGTGCTTCAACTGCTGGTACTTATATAAATCCCAACACTTCTTCGAGCCTCAGTGGAATGGGAGGCTATGGAACGAGTAATTGTCCAGTAATGATGCGGATGCAGAGTGATCAATGCAATAATAATAACAATAATAATAACAATAATAATAATCTTGAGGACTTGCTCAAACAGTTATTGAAAGATAAAAATAAGAACCAAAATCAAGGCGGTGGTCAAAACAAGGGGGGGTCTGGTTCCAGTTCTAGCTCCAGTAGTAGTGGAGGTAACCCTAACAATCCCAATACTCCACCTACAAATCAAAATGCCAATGCAAATGCCAACGATAACAAGGCAGCTACTGATCCCAAGGGTGTGGGAGATGTTAATTCTAAGAAAAATGGAAGCCAGAAAGATCCTTATGTCCTACATACTAGCCAGTTTACCAAGGTTTGTGACGAAAACACTTATGTTCTGACGAATGCCAAGCCGGGCGCCGGAAATTTCAGAAACAAACCGGCTACAAGTCAAACGGGCAACGTGCCGACCCTAACAAACAAGGGTTGCAACAACGGAACGTGTCCGGCTCAGGATCCCAACAAAGACGCTAATGCGGCCATTAGCGCGGTTTGGAACAAATTAACACCTGAGCAACAGCAAAAAATGAAGGAATTGGTCAATAAATATAATAATGCGGGAGGAAATACGCAAGCGATGAACCAACTTCGAGGCGAGATGAGTCAGATTGTTCAAACTGGACAAAGCCAAACTCAGCCAAACCAACCGACTTCATTGGAGGGAGAACTCAAGAGCATGCAAGATATCACGGGGGGAGAAAAATATTTCAAATTGCCGACTTGCGAACAATTAGCGGGTTGCCATTGTTGTGCTTGTTCTTGTTGCGATTGCCAGAAAAAAGAGTGCGGTTTTTCGATTGGAAAAGAATGTGCCAAAGGAAAATGCGTGACAGACGAAGGAAAATCCTGCAAATCATGTCCTGATTCCATGACTAGTTGCCAAGGTGAAAAGCCAGAGCTGTCCTTGAAACTAACCATGGGAGACGATCCGTTTGCCTGTACCAAAGGTGACAAGCAAACCGTTATTCCTAAAAAATGCGAGGCTTTCCAAAAACAAGGTGGAGAAAAATCGGCAAGCCACAATGGAATTTGTAGTTATGACTGTAGCGGTCAAGGCACTGGTGCCAACAACAAAGGATGTGAAGAAAACGAAGGATATAAAGAGTGCAAAATCATTATTCCAGCCGATACGAGCTCCGGCTCAACCGTGGAATATACCAGAAAAGCAGGGACAGACACTCAATATTTTGGTGGAGGTATCAAAGGCAATGCCAAATTTACTAATCGAGACGAAGGATCGATAATTCGAGCCACTCAAGACGATTTTGACGACTCCAATAGTGGTGCCGGCTGGGTGAAACAACTCAAAAACGAAGCAGGCACTTGTTGTAAATGTGACAAGGATCCGGGAGGAACGGAATTGCCGACGGATAATAAACCTCCAACTAACCCAACTAACCCAGTGCAACCTCCTAATAATCCGCCAATCGATCCAAATACGGGTAAGCCGATTCCAGGAAGCCCACCGAATATTGACCCAACGACCGGAAAGCCTATTACTCCCCAACCTCAGCCAACTAATCCAGTGACAAATCCCTCAACGCCACAAGGAGTTAATAGTCCACCAGTTGATCCGATTACGGGAAAACCAGTTACAGGTGCACCAACTGGATATGATTCAACAACTGGACAACCACTCACAGGAGCTCCTCCTGGGATTAATCCAGTGACGGGCAAACCAATAAATCAGCCAAGTGATAGTTTTTGGAAAAAAGCTTGGGATTGGTTTATAAAGTGGTAATTTAAGAAATCGAGTGACTTTTGCTTTGATTTTGACGTTTATAAAATTGGTTATAGAATTGAATGACCGATAAGATTTAAGATATTGAGGAACTTAAAATAAGTGGCATACTCGGCGTGTCGGCTGGGGATCCAGGAAAGATAACAAATTATTCTAATTAACCTAATTACACTAATTAACCTAAAAAAGCACCAAGTAAATAAATCGATTTAAGATTTAGGATTTAGGATTTAAGGAAAATATCAAAATAAAAATATTCTTAAATCTTAAATCGTGATTCTTAAATCTTTTCTTGGGATTTTGTTTAGAATAATTAGACTAATTAGAGTAATTAGAATAATTGGATCGATCTTAAATCAGATTACTAAATAAAAATCAAAATGATAAAAGTAAAATTTCTTTTTCCAGGTTTCTTGATGAGTCTAGTGCTTGTTTTTCCATTTCAAAACACCAAAGCCGATTCGATTGATCCGACGAAGGATATCAAAGAAGTGGTTTCCAATCTTCAAAGTTGCAATGTGGTGCTTTCGCAAGATTTGGCGGACATGGCGAAGAAGGTTAATTTTGCTAGTTTTTTAGGCAAAACCGTGAAAATCCCCATTCCTTCAGGAGGTGTTTCCAAGATTCCTGGAGGCGACACGGACTTTCTTTACATCACTCCGCCCAAATATTTCAAAAACACCAAAACTGGTAAGGGTTTTTGGTATCCGCTTACCTCGGTCTTTTTTGCTGACGGAAAAACCATCAGCAAGGACAAAGAAAACATCGTGAAAAGTCAGGTGGAAAAGGAGATTGCAACTGCTTTCCAGGGAAAAAGGTATATGCTTGACCAACTTAAGGACATCGTAATTTCCCAAATGGGAATAAAAAATTCCAAACCGAAATTGCAAAGCAATGCGGGAAAAAGTCTTTGGGATTTTCTTTTAAACCAGGCGAAGGCGGCTGATAATAATAGTATTGATGGAACTATTATTACCAATGATAATTCCATCACCTCTAATACAAATATCAATGCTTCAGATCTTGCCACCCAGCTTGGTCTAACAGGTAGCGGTTCCACTATATCCAATTCCAATATCAACGCTTCTGACCTGGCCACTCAATTGGGTCTTGCCAATGGAGCTGATCCGACTCAGATGTTCGATATGAATGATCCGCGTACCCAGCAACTTTTTATGTTGCTCCTGATGAACTTTGTCCTGAGCCAAAAGGCGGCGGAAGCCACTGGACTGGATAAAACTACTTGTGTGAACAGCGGAGGAGAGTGGATCAATGGAACTTGCGTGACCGCTAATGGAACGGATAATTGTGATGCCGGTCAGATTGATTTTGGATCAGCCGGTGTGGGGGACGGATCGTGCCATGATGCGATCGAACTCAAGTCCACTTGTCAAGCGGGAGGAGGAACTTGGTACCAGAAAAATCTCAATTCTAATGACAATCAATCAGATCAAGGCTCGGCTTTCTGTAAAAGCCAAAACACCATGACTTATTCAGTCAGTATGACTGACCTCAACAGCAACACTAATTCGGGTATTTCTAAAGTTTACCGATGCGTTTGCCCCGATGGATCTTGTGGAGATCCCACGGGAAAATGCGTTACGGCAGATCAGGCGGCGGGAGACAACGACAACGACAACGTCCCCAATGGCAAAGATAAATGTGTGAGTACTGCTTCTGGCGAATCAGTTAACATGGACGAAACCAGCTCCGACTTTGGTTGTTCTTGTACCGACCTTAAGAAAAAAGGTCGGCTTCAAGCTGTCGCTTGTCCTCCCAGCCAGTGCCAAGGACAATACTGGATCCAATACCCCACCCAAGTCGACCCCAATTCCCTCTGCTCTGATGGCTTTATCCAATCCAACCCCTCCACCCTCTGTACTCCCACCCAAACTATGACCCAACAATGTATCGATCTGGATAAACAAAATCAAAATCAAAATCAAAATCAAAATTCTGATATAATGAAGCAATTACAGGATATGATGAATCAAATGAACAAAGGCGGAGGATCAAGTGGAGGAGGTAGCGGAAGCTGTGGAGGAGGTGGTGGAGGAGGACAACAACAGCCAAGTAATCAAGGAAGCCCTGGAAGTCCATCGAGCCAAGAAAAACCAAGTACAACTGGAACACCGGCTTACACTGAAACAAAAAATCCAGATGGAACGATAACTGCAAAGTGGGCAGATGGGAGCCAGAATGTTTTTGATCCAAAAACGGGAGGTAATGTATTTACCGACCCAAATGGAAAAACTTATGTGAATGGCAGTCCTTCTGGCTATGATCCGACCGCACCCTCCTCTTCTTATGGTAACAACGGGACTGGAGGCTATACTGATAGTAGCGGGGCGACACATACAATTAGCAATACTGGTCAAGAAAGTATCAGTGGTACCGCGCCTTCTGGCTATGATCCGACCGCATCACCATCTAATGCTTCTCCAGATGCTACAATCAAACCTTTGTCATCAACACAAGAAGATGCAGGAGGAGTTGGTCTACAAGGAGCAGTAGCTGATAGAAGTGACACCACAGGAATTCCAGGAGCAAAACAAATAGACCCAACAACAGACGCAGAGAATAAAAATTTTTGGGATGGTGTTGATAAAGGGATTAATGTGTCAGGAGACACCCCAGGAGCCTATAAAGAAGGTATCACACCTCCTACTACTGGTGATGTCCCTACTACGGCAACTCCTCCTGGGGGTTCAGACAATCCTGCGACTAGTGGAGATTCGAATCCTTTACAATCAAGTGTAAGTACCGGTGAAAATGGTAATTGGAATTGGAATGGTGGAGACATTGGTTCTATGTCAGGATCTGAAGCTCAAAGTTTTTTGGATTCTATGCAAGCAAGTGGAATTTCACTAGATCAAGCATTAGGAATGCTTGAAGATGCTAGTGGGTTTGATCCGGAAAAATACGGGCAACAACCTGACCCTGAGAGTGCCAAAGAAACTCCTAATCAAGATAGCACAGCTACTCAATCAGCAGGTGGTTCTGGAGGGGAATGATTTTAATTCAATAATCTTTTGGCAGTGAAAAAACGATTTTTAGTTCTATTGGTATTTTTTCTTGTTGGTATTTTTTCTTTTAATCTCTCTTATAAACCTCAAAGCAATAGAGTGTTGTCTTTTGAGGTGGCTCAAGGCGCCACTACAACCACTGTTTCAGCCAGTTCCAACAATTGGTTTCAAAATTTGCTCGATAGAGTAGCAACTCAAATTCAAGTTTATTGGACTAAACTTTGGGGATCGAAGAATTCAAATAGCCCAAATACAAGTAGTTCTGCAAATACAAGTGGAACAACTGGCAGTGAATATCAAAGTGGAGTGACAAGTGGGACAGGAAGTCAGAATACAAGCTCTTCTTCTAGTTATGATCAAGGAAGTTCAGAAGGTACATTAAGTAGTTGGTGGGACAATTTAAAAACAACACTTTTTGGAAACAATGTGGCCACTGTTTACAAAACCACGACGACTAATCCAACTTCCAGCACTAATACCAACACTAATACCAATCCTCAAGCCACTCAGCCGGCACCACAAGCCAGCGCCCCGGCAAGCCAGCCAAGCAGTGGTCAAACTTCCGATCAGCCCAACGGAACAACTAAAAACCCTTACAAATTAGAACCCAATCAATTCAAGAAAGAATGCGGTCAAAACACTTACATTCTTCACTGGAGAAAGGGCGGAATTGAGGGAAAAGATATGGCGGCTCCAACAAAGGGAGGTGGACCGGAAGGGGAACAGAATGTTTGGCAACTTCCCACTTGTGAAGAACTGGCAAAATGTCACTGCTGTTGCAATACTTGCAAAATTCCTGCCTCTATGTGTCAACAGGAAGGTTGGGTTTTCAATGATAAAGGGTGTGTTGGTAAATGTAATCCAGTGTGCGAAGGAAATTGTGGAGGTGAATGTCAAAAATGGGACAAGCCGACTCCTCCCGACAAAGCGCCTCTTAATCGAGACTGCAAGTGCAATATGGAAGGATGCCCGAAACCCGAAGGCAACAAATGCACCATAATTATCAAAGATTTTGGCAAGACTCAAGTAGAATATACCAAAAGGGACGGTAATCTGGAACAATATTTCAAAGGAACCGGAAAAGTCACTTTTTCCAACGGCAATGGTCAATCTGATCCCAAAAGCAAAATTAAAAGTGAAGGATCAGATATGAAACCGGCCGGTTGGGTAATGCAACTGGAGAACAAACCGGGAGTTTGTTGCAAGTGCGAAGAGAAATAAAATCTTTACATTAATCTGCTCTAAATTTTCCCAACTCCCCCGTCCAAAAAGCGGGGGAGTTTTGGATATTAGAGTTTAGACCCCAGTACCATTCGGTACGGGGCAGGAAAGTTTAGAAAGTTTAAAGAGGAAAGAGAGAAAACAAAAAACCCCGAGATTCGGGGTTTTTTGGCAGGATCTAACCTGATGCAGATTCTGGATTATCATCTAAGTACAATCATTTTTTAAAAATTTGACAAAACATAAAATCATTTTAGCATAAACTCAATCATGATGAGAGGACTACCAAAGAGTTTTGTCTCGCGGGAATGCCTCTCTTTTTTATTTTCTCTCCAATTTTTTCCTAAAAAGCTGGATGTTGGCTATGTAGTTGCTATATTTTCTGAGCAATGACGAAAATCTATGGTTTGGAACAATTACTTTGAGAAGTTTGTTTTCTTTGACTAGATATTCGATTAAGCAGAAAAAATCCCCATCTCCTGAAACAATTATTGCTCTGTCATAGTTTGAATATTCAATCATAGTATGTAAAACTAATTCGGCATCAACATTACCTTTGATTTTAGGATTTTTTCTTTTATTTACCTCTAAAGTGGGTTTAAAGATGCAGATATAGCCTGATTTTTGTAAATAAATGTATAATGATTGGTTTTCTGGTATAAATCCGATAAAAAGATAAACTTTCTCTACTTTATATTTTTCTTTCAAAAATATTCTAAATCTCTCAAAATCTAATTGCCATCCTTGACTCTTGACTCCAAGATTCAAATTTTGGCTATCAATGAAAGCATAATTTGAAAAAAATTTCTTCATTTTTTCTTAATAAAAATTAAAAAATACTTGGTTTCAATATACCAAGCCAGTGATAAAAAAATTATAAAAAAAAGATAAAACGAAAATCAAAAATATATTTCGTTATTCCAAAAAAAATTGTTACCATTCCAATCAGAGTTATTGTTTAAATATCAAAAACAAGAAAAATTCTAATGAAAAAACTGATTTTTGTTTCTTCTTTTGCAATAATAATAGTACTGGCGGCTATTCTTAGCTTTTCCGGTGCGATTCCTTTTCTTAAGATAACGAAGGCTCAGCTTCTAACAAAGCTCATTAATATCGAAGACCCAATCGTTATTAGCTTTGATGGTCCTTTTGTTCCCCACACTATCGAGTCCTCTTTCAATATTTCTCCGGGAGTAGTGGGAAAAATTTCCTTTAATGGCAATCAAATGACTTTTATTCCCGTTGTTCCTTTGCAACCGGGAACCGAGTATAAAGTTTCTTTGAAGGGATTGACCCCAACGGCTATGGGATTTTCCTTTTCTGACACTTTGAGTACTAAATCTCTACCAAAAATCATTGCTGTAAGTCCAGCTAACAATGCTACCATTGATCCCCTCAAAACTCCCATTAAATTTGATTTGGACGAGGGAAATAAAAATTCTCGTTTGGATTTTAATATCGTGCCCGCTTTCAAATATGCCCTTTTTGTGAGTGATGACCGTAAATCGTTTGAAATAAAACCCGAGGAACCTTTGCCGGGGGATACGAAATACCAAGTGGTGGCTTTTGAGAGTTATGCGTCAGAAAAAGATGCTCGCATCTGGTATAAAAGGGAAATTGCTAATTTTCAGTTCCAGACTTCTTCTCCGGTTAAAGTAGAGCAAATTATTCCGGCAGATAAAACGGCGGATGTGAAGGAATTTACGCCGGTTAAAGCGATTTTTTCCAAACCGGTTGTGCCTGATAATATTAAAGATTTTATAGAAATCACACCTAATGTGGCGGGCAATATTGAATGGCAAGAAGACAATAAGGTAATGCTTTTTAAGCCTCAAAAATGGGCAGGGAACACTGATTACAGTGTGAAAATAAAGCCAGGAATCAAGGGCAAAGATGATGGATTATTGGAGCAGGAAGTCCAAACTACTTTTCATTCTTTTGATACAAGTGGTTTGGCTAGTAAACTGGGTTCAGCTAACAATGATCCCTACATCAAAAAAGGGAAATATATCGATATTAATTTGACTAAGCAAATTCTAACCATTTATGAAGACGGGGTAAATATGGGAAACTACCGCGTTTCCACCGGAAAGAGGGTGATGCCCACTCCTACCGGTAATTTTTCTATTTTAAACAAAAGAAAACGTGCTTGGTCAAAGAAATATAAGTTGTTTATGCCCTATTTTATGGGATTTACCAACCAAGGACACGGCATTCACGAGCTTCCAGAATGGCCTAATGGATATAAAGAAGGCGCCAACCACTTAGGCGTTCCTGTTTCCCACGGTTGCGTCCGTATGGGAGTGGGTCCCGCCGAAACAGTCTACTACTGGGCTGATATTGGAACTCCGGTACATATACATTATTAGAATTTTTAATTTTTAATTTTGTAATTTTTTAAACAATACCCGCTTAGTGTGTCATCCCGGGCTTGACCCGGGATCCAGGAGAATTATATTAGACTAATAGAATATTACTTTTCTGGATTCCTGCCTTCGCAGGAATGACACGTGTTTTTTAAAATTGATGAATTGCGAAATTGGAAATTAAAAATTCTATTCTATCACTTCCGCTTCAAACACATAAATCTCCGTCTTGGGGTCTTTGAAACAGTCGGCACCGAGGCTGGCTTTTTGGGTGCAGAGCTGGTTTAGAAACTCTTTTAGATCCCATCCGGTTTCAGTGGCGACTTGGGGAAGAAAAACTCCTTCGTTTTGACCGTTTTTCACTTTGACACCGTGTTTGCCCAAAATGATTTCATTGATATTTTGAATTCTTTTCATCGGAGAAAGAACGGAAACTTCATATTCAAGTTCCGGAAGTTCATCTTGGGTGATGGGGCTGAATCTATTGTCGTGTATGGTGGCTGCGGCTGCCATTTGAGGCACTGTTTCATAAAGGGGTTTGTCTGATTCCATTAGGCCAATGCATCCCCGCAAATTACCGTTTTTGTTCAACGTAACAAAAACCCCGGAATTCTGTTTTAAAAAGGCAAGTTCTGGTTTCTTGAGAAGTGAAGAAAAATCAGGTATTTTCCCTTCTTTCACAAAGCTCTCCACTGTTTCCTTGGCCATTTTCACTAACTCTTTTTTATCTTCTTTGCCAGTGGGTTTTCCTTCCTCCCAAAATCCGATTGAGCCATAACCTACTACTCGATTTTTGTCTCCCGTTATATCGCCTGAATTAGCACTAAAAAGAAGCTTAGAGTTTTTCAATCCTAATTTATTTCCCAGATAAATTCCCAATTTAATCGCTTTTTCTCCACAGGCAAAAGTAAGAGCGTTGCCCACTTTTTTACTCTCAAGGTCGGCAAGAGCTTTGTCAAAAGTCGCAACGTCTTGGCTAAGAATACCTTTTATAGTTTCTTTGTCAATTTTCTGGGCATCTTGATAAGCCGGATAGTGGGAAAGATCAGAACTAATCACGACTAAAGAATTATCATTCATCACGCTTTCCAGCGAAGAGGCGAATTTTTCCAAATCTGCATTTTTCAAATCACCTACGAGAATCGGAACAATCTTGAAATCACCCAAAGTTTCTTTGAGAAAGGGGATTTCCACCTCAAGAGAATGTTCTTCGAGAAAGGCTTCTTCACTCAAAGAAAAGGTCGCTTTGTGGGACAAACTTTCAATCATTTCTTTATCAAGCGAAACATTCCCCAAGGAAGTCTCCCACTGGTCGTTAGGATCCACTGCAAAGCCGGTTAAATATGTTTGGTGGCTCATTCCTAGGAGGATGACCGTGGGTTCTTGCAGATTGTTGGATTTGGCGTAATTTTGAAGTGCTCGAAATCCATAAGCTGCCACTTGACCGGAATAATCATATCCTGCGTGGGGAACCAGAATCATTCTGGCACTAGGCAAGTTAGTTGGAGCTTTAGCAAGAAATCTATCTACTTGACTCTTTAATTCCTCGAAATTGCTGGGATAAAAAGAACCCGCTACGGCCGGTTTTCTGATTTTTAACATTGGTTTGGAATTATTAAGATTAGAATTTTGATTTTCAATAATTGGGTTAGCGATTTGCCCAACTGAAGAACTATTATTCGGGGGAATCTTTTGATAATTGTCAGATAGTAGATTTAGTCCCGTAAAAACCAAAAAAAGAATTCCAAAAAGAATAAATAAAAACAAGAATAAATTTTTTATATTTATTGATTTCATAAAATTAAGATTCTCATCTGGTCGTGTTTAATTGATAACAGTTTTTTTTGATAATTCAATGATTTTAGAATTCGATAGAGCTAGAATAAAATTTCGCCTAAAACAAAAGCGGGAGAAGTTTTTTAAAATTATGATTTTCTGGTAGAAAATCCCCTAATTTTAAAAAGCTTCTCCCGCTTTTGTTTTAGGCGAAATGTACGCTTTCTATTTGGTAATTTAAAAATCCTTTTGATAATAAAAAATCAAGCTAAAATTAGACTGTGTTTTTAAAATTCTATCTTGAAAAATTCCCTAAAATTCAAAAATTGGCTCTCAGATAGTTTTGTGATTGTTTTTCTTTATTTTTTCTACACTCGTATCCCTTATTTTCGAGATTATTTTTCCGAAACACACCATCTTTTTCTGACGTTTCGGGCAATTGATTTATTTTTTTACCTAGCAATTGTATTTTTGGGATTTATCTTGCTTTTTCGAATTTTTTTTCCAAGCAGGAAAAAATCCAAATCATTGATTTTCCTCGAGGTTCTTTGGCGTTTTTTAACTTCTTTTTTCTCCATCAAAAAATTGAGCGTCTCTCGGGAAGAAAAAACCGCCTTTTTCTCACTTCTCATCAGGGCTTTTTATTTTCCCTTGATGATTAATTGGTTGCTTTTTCATTTGGAAAATGTTTTTGCTTACGGACTTAGTTTCAAATTCTTGGGAACTGCTATGGATATGGGAAATTTTGCTTTTTTCTTCAATGATTCCCTGTTTTGGTTTTTCTTTAATATTGTTTTTCTTTTAGATACTGCTGTTTTTGCTTTTGCCTACCTCGTGGAATCAAAAAAACTGGGGAATATAATTCGTTCGGTAGAGCCAACTTTATTCGGCTGGGTGGTGGCGCTTGCTTGTTATCCTCCTTTTAACCAAATTACCAACCACTTTATTATTTGGGAATCCAAAGATTCTGTCACTGGTTTTGCCAGTCAGAACGCCAATTTATTTTTCAATGTTCTGATTCTGCTTTCTCTAGTAATCTATGGCTGGGCCTCTGTGGCTCTCGGATTCAAAGCGGGGAATCTGGTGAATCGAGGAATTGTTTCTCACGGTCCCTACCGTTTTGTCCGTCATCCTGCCTATATCAGTAAAAATTTCGCCTGGTGGATCGGAAGCCTCCCTTTTCTAATTTCCGCTTGGCAAACAAGTGTTTTTCAGATGCTTTTTATATTTGTGAATGTGGTTCTTTGGTCGCTTCTCTACTATTTCCGCGCCATCACCGAAGAAAACCATCTTCTTCGTGATCCCGAATACCGAAAGTACGCCAAAAAAATTCCCTATCGATTCATTCCTGGGGTGTTTTGATAGAAAGATTGAAAGACTCTATGACTTTTCACTGTTTAACTTTTTTCTTCTCACCACATACATTGGGCGACCAATCACTTCATCGTGAATATTAGCTATATAAAGGGCGATAAGACCAAGAGAAACTAGAATTATACCTACCAAAAAGACCGTGAGGACTGCCAGTTGTTCTGATCCTGTAAAATCCCCGGCAAAATAGCTACCGAATAGGTATTTGCTTATTAAAATATACAATCCAAAAGTACCGGAAGTGAGAGTGATGGCAATACCAAGATACCCGGCCAATTTAAGAGGTAAAAAACTGAGTGAAACAAAGCCATTCATTGCCAAGCGAAATAATTTCCAAAAAGTATAGTTGGATTTTCCATTTTGCCTAACGCCCACCTCGAAATAAATATAGCTTCGTCTAAAACCCAGCCAGTCAATGAGAGCTCTGGTCATGCGGTTGGTTTCTTTAAAGCGATTGAACTCGTCAATTACAATCCTATCGATTAGGCGAAAATCGGTTGCATTGGGAATCATTTCAAAATCGGTGATACTCCTTATTATTTTGTAAAATAACATTGACCCTATTTTTTTAACAAAATCTTCTCTTCTGTAACCTTTGCGAATTCCGATAACTACTTCTGACCCCCCTTCCCACTTTTTAAGAAAATCAGGAATTAATTCTACAGAGTGCTGTAAATCAGCGTCAATCATAATACAAGCGTCTCCCTGGCAGTTATTAATGCCACACGTGGTGGCTATTTCTTTGCCAAAATTGCGGGAAAAATCAATATATTTAACTCTTGAATCGGAACCAGAAACTTTTTCGATTTCCAAAAGACTTTTGTCGGAACTGCCGTCATTAACATAGATTACTTCAAAAGAATATCCAAGCGAATCGATGACTCGGATTAATTTTTTGTGGAATAAAGCAATATTTTTCTCTTCGTTATATACAGGTACAATAATACTAACTAGTTTCTTCTGTAACATTTTGTTTTGCATGGTAATTGTTAATCTTAGGAGATCTACCTAGTCCCAAAATAACTATTACATAAATTAAACCTCCAATCAACCCCATGAGGATAGTTTTTTGTTTTGACTTATTAGCTGGAAAAAGTAAAAGTTTTTACCAGGGAACCACTGATATTATATAATTTCAGAGTTATTTGATTGTTTTCAACGCTAATTATGGCGAAATTTTCCCCCTAGTAGTAATAATCAGCGTGTCCTGGATCGGAAGAACTAGAAGCGGATACGTCGGTTCTGCCATGATTTCCCACTACCGCATAAGTTTTGCTTATGAGCGGTGATCCGAGGATATTTTTCCACTGTTTATATTTTTTCATTTTTTATTTAATTAGAACTTAACGGTGGTCGATAGTGATATTATGCGCCACTTCCTGCTTTATGGTTTTTAGCCCACTTTCGAAGCCATTGTTGTTGGGATTTGGGCAGGTTTTTGGTAAATAAATTAGCCTCTTTGATTGCTTGATTCATTGACCATCCTTGGATTTGATAACGATAAAGGGCAACCATAATGCCAGTTCTGCCAATGCCGGCAGCACAATGCACCTCAGATGGTTGATTGTCGCCATTAGTAACGAATTTCAGAAACTTGTGTACTTGATTAGCACTGGGAACCCCACCATCTTTAATCGGCAATCCTAAATAATTAAATCCTAGGGAGTTAAAGCCGGGGATTTTGGTGTCGATGGCAATGTCCTTCTTCTCTTTGTTAACTCGCAGATCCACCACGCTTTTCCAACCATTGTTTTTAAGCCATTTGAAATCACTAAGCGACGGTTGTCCCGAACGAGAAAGTATATTTTGGACGGGAATAGCAAACAGCTTGAATCCGCGATCGTTTGGAGCTCCATCTGGGACATTCCCACGCGGACCAACAATATCACTTGAAGGAATCACACTAGCTGCCTGTACTGTCAAAGTTCCCAAGCAAAAAACCGACAAAATTAGCGCTAATATTTTTTTCATTTTTTATTTAAAAGAGTTAAACACCCCAGCTTCCTGAAACACAAGTCTTGTAGCTTAGTACGGACAGAAAATATATTTGTTGCACAAGCAAAAACTAGAACAGCCAACTATCTTTGCTTATTATTTTTCACTGATAAAATATTGCAACAAATTTATGCCAGGTAGAAGGTTTCTATTTCTTTATTAATGTTGTTGAGCGGGATAATCCTTGATTTGTCTTCGGAGCGCAACTTGTATTCAATCCCGCCATTTTCTAGACTTCTTTTACTCATAATAACTCTAATAGGAATTCCAATTAAGTCGGAATCATAGAATTTCTCACCAGCGCTTATGTCGCGGTCATCATACAAAACTTCTATCCCTTTTTCTTCTAGCTCGGCATAAATTTTCTCTGCTTCTTCGTTCTGCCCCAGACTAATTAAATGAACTTGGAAGGGTGTAGCTGATTTTGGCCAAATAATGCCTTTGGAATCGTTGAAAATTTCGACGATGGTTCCCATCAAGCGTGACAGCCCAATGCCATAGCAACCCATTAGAACTGGTTTTTCTCTGCCTTCCTCATCTTGATAATTCAACTGGAAAGGGGCGGAGTATTTGGTGCCCAATTTGAATATATTTCCCACTTCTATCGCTTTTTCTTCCAGAAGATTTGTGTTACCGCAATTAGGGCATTTGTTCTCCAAATCCTCGATAATTTCTTTGTTGATAGCCATCTTGCATTTCGGACAGATATAAATAATATCTTCTCCAGCGGGGGTAATGGTTTGGAATTCATGGGAATATTTGGAGAACGATCCTCCAGAAGCATAAGTTAAGTAAGTCTTTTCTTCCAACTCGAGCCTTTTGAAAATTCGAGCATAGACTTCTTTTTGTTTTTCGTAATATTCATCCAAATCTTTTTGGTTAGCATGAAAAGAATATAAATCTTTCATTATGAATTCGCGTCCACGCAAAATTCCTGATTTAGCCCGCTTTTCGTTGCGAAATTTGTTTTGGAACTGAAAAATATACCTTGGTAGGTCTTTGTGGGAGCTAATAAATCTTTTTAATAGTGGAGATATAACTTCTTCGTGAGTTGGCCCGAGGGCAAGTTCACTATCTTTGGATTTATCTAACTTGAACAAATCATCCATCGTATCCCACCTTCCTGTTTGGTCCCAATTGAATTTTGGCTGAAGGGTTGGCATAAAAATCTCCACTCCGCCGACTTTTTCCATCTCCTCTCGAATAATTCCCTCTATTTTTTTCATTACCCGGAGCCCCAGGGGTAAAAAAGTGTAAACGCCTGCCATCAACTTGTCAATAAAACCCGCCCGTATCAGTAGTATCGCATTCAAACTCAATTCGTCTTTTGGCGTTTCTTTTCTGGTTTTAGCAAAAAGTTGTGATTGTTTCATATTTTTTTTGTAATTATTACTCAAACACCACCAGTGCGAACAAATCGCTATAGCTATTCATATACTTATTGATAAATTAATTTGGGTCAAAATTAATAATAATTCAATAAACATCTTCTCAATATTATTAAATTATTCTAACTTAGAAGTAGGAAGTCAATTTTAATAGAAATTATGAATACCAAAGAAAAAATTGCATTAATCCAGGAGGTGGGAGAAGAAATTATTGGTCTTGATGAAATAAAGAAAAAGCTGGAAGAAAATAAAAAACTTATTGCTTATGACGGATTTGAGCCATCGGGTCAGATTCATATTGCTCAAGGGTTTATAAGGGCTATGAATATTCAAAAGCTACTAAAAGCAGGGATCCACTTCAAAGTTTTAGTGGCTGATTGGCATGCTTACGCTAACAACAAAATGGGGGGAGATATAAAAAAAATTCAGCAAGTCGGAAAATATTTCATTGAGGTCTGGAAAGCGTGTGGTTTGAATACAAAAAATATTGAATTTGTTTGGGCGTCGGAGTTAGTCAAAGATCCGGATTATTGGTTCAGTGTTTTGAAAATTGCCAAATCAACTACGTTAAATAGAATTATTCGTTGCTCCCAAATTATGGGCAGGAGCGAAACTGATAACTTAACCGCCGCTCAAATTATCTATCCGGCCATGCAAGCGGCTGACATTTTTTATCTTAAGGTTGACATTGCCCAACTGGGCATGGATCAACGTAAAGTCAACATGCTGGCTCGTCAAATAGCATCCGATTTGGGGTTTGAAAAGCCTTCTGCTGTGCATCACCATATGCTTATTAGCCTAAATCCGCCAATCGACAAATTAAAACCAGAGGAAAACAAGATTGAAAAGACAATTGCCCTCAAGATGTCTAAATCACAACCTGATTCGGCCGTGTTTATGACAGATAATCGCGAAGAGATCCAAAGAAAAATCAACAAGGCTTATTGTCCCCCTGGAGAAGTGGCTTTCAATCCAATTCTTGAGTATTTCAAATACATTGTCTTCTTGAAACACAAAAAAGTCGAAATCAAAAGAGAAAAGAAATTCGGTGGAAACCTAATGCTGAATTCTTATTTAGAACTGGAAGATCTTTATAAATCCGAGGCTATTTATCCTTTGGATTTAAAAAATAATTTGGTTAATTATCTAGATGAAATAATCGAACCCGTCCGTAAATATTTTGAAGTAAATTCTAAGGCAAAAAGACTAAAAGAAAAAATCGAATCTTATAAAATTACGAGATAAATTGAATCTCAAAAAACTAAATTATAAGTTTTTAAAACAAAAAAACCGCTTGTTTATGCGGTTTTTCAGGATATTCCTATTAACTTGATAAACTTTCTAACTTTCTAACTTGATGAACTGATATTGTGTGAATGGTACAACAGCTTTCGAACTTTTGATTGGGAAAGAGCCTTACCTAATCCTGAGGAAACTATAGCACAAATTAAAAGCTTGCTAGTTTTTGTCTAAAACTTGTCAGTGTCTTTTTGCTGAGAAGATAAAAGAATTAAAAAAGGAGGATAGTTTTGACTATCCTCCTTATATTACAGATGCGGTTATGGCAAGACCGTAAGCAACGCTTGTAAAAGCATTTACCGCTTCTAATTTATTTTCACCAAATATATCAACGAATAAATTCCTTATTCGAGGAATAAAAGATGAACCACCCGTAATAATAACTTTTTCAGTATCTTCACTTGAAATTCCAGCATTTAATAGAGTTTCTTCAATACAACACTTGATTTTCGCAATTTCTTCACTGATAATGCTTTCAAATTCGATCCTGGAAAAGTCATCTCTTATTTTGATGTCTCCGTCTTCAAATATAATCTTTGAGGACTTTTCGGAAGAAATCTCACATTTTGCTTTTTCAATTGACTGCATAACAGCAAAGCCAAGGTTTTCTCTAATTAAACGTTCAAGATTTTTGGCTGTCTTTTTATCATCAGCTGTTATTTGCAGTCTTTGAATGAATTCCATGCTCTTTCTTAACTGTGGGATTAAATGCCATTGACAAAGAGTATTGATAATCCATTGTGGCATTCGCAACCAATCCCCTGTCATTCCTTTGTACTGAATATCTCTTCCAAAATATTGAGCCACCTTGTTTTTCATAACCAATGAATCAAAAACATCCCCCGCTATGTTTATCCCTCCTATTGATAGCACATCCTTCTTCCTGTCTCGTTTTTCAATGCACCCACCAATTTGTCGCATAACAGTAAAATCAGAGGTTCCTCCCCCAAAATCTCCCATAAAAACAAGTCTTTCTTCGCCATTTTTCAAATCCTTCTCACACGACAAAGCTGCAGCTATAGGCTCATATTGGAATCGAATATTCTTAAACCCTGCCTTCTCTGCCGATGTTTTTAGTCTCCTTTCTGCTAAATTATCCCTCTCTTTGTCGGAAGAAAAAATAACTGGTCTTCCTATAACAACATCTTCTACCGGATGGCCAACATGATTTTCACCACGTTTTTTTATTTCCTTAAGGATAATGGATATGAGATCTTCAATTCTGTACTTTTTACCAAATACATATGTTTTTTCAAATGTTTTACTCGGTAAAAATGTTTTTATTGATCTCATGAAACGGCAATATTCACCTCCCATTTCAAGATAATGGTTGATAGCCTCTTGTCCAACAAAAAATTCTCCTTCTTCGTCAAAGAAAAGAACTGATTTCAAGCTTTTTTTAGAGGAACTTAGCGGATCTATTTCTAAGACTTCAACGTTACCATCTCTTAAAACCGCCAAGGACGAATTTGTTGTTCCAAAGTCAAGTCCAAAAACAGTCGACATCGGCTTATTCCTTCCTATACATATTTTTTAAAGAGCTGTTTTGTCAGATATATAACAGAAATAACAACAAATCAAGAAAAATGTAAATAATACTAACACAGATATTGACATTTCCTTTCTATTTACCTATCTTTAAGGGTTTATTAGATCTTTAACAATTTATACAAAGGAGAGGAGGTGATTGAGATGGTAGTAAAGAATGAGTTAAACGTTTACATAGCAACGCTTCCGAGAGCAGGATCTACTTTATTGGGTATGATACTTGGAACGCATCCGGAAGTTTTTCATGTGGGTGAATCTTCTTATTGGGGAAAAATAAATCCAAAGGATACTATTTGCTCTTGTGGGATTAAAGGATGTCCAATTCTTCTAAGGGTATATGACCAGATTGCGAAAAATTTTGAGGTTGAAAGTATCTATCGGGCTTGTAGTATTATTGATAGAATCGAGGAGCCCAATAAGCAGTATCATCCTTTGAGTCTTCCTGATGGAAAGCAAAAGCAGGGTGAATTTAATCAAAAGGATCTTGAAACTGTTTTGTACTCAAGTTGCCTTGGGTTGGAGTGCATTAGCAGAACCTTTAGGGAGATGACCGGAAGAAGGATTATTGTGGACAACACAAAATCAATAAGGATAGCCAAAAAACTCTTGGAATATCCTAGATGGAAGGTTATTCTCCTATTAAGAGATCCTCGGGGAATGGCTTACTCAAATAAAAAGTCAGGACAGAGAAAAGGAGTATCCAGGCCAGTTTCATCTAAAATATCCGTGTACAAGGATTTTGCCAAAAGAGCACTAGGGCTCTTGAAAAAATCAACCCTTGTTCACTTCTTGAAGTATGAGGAAATTTGCCAAGATACTTCAGGAGCTATTAGAAAGGTATGTGAATTTCTAGAAATCGAATACATGCAGTCAATGTTGGAATTTAAGAAAGACAAAGGGCATACTTTAATGGGAAATAGGATGAGGCTTGACGATAACCAAGAGATTAAAGAAGACTTGGAATGGAAAGTTGGTCTTACCAAAGAAGAGAAAACAATGTTATGTGGTGACGAAGAGCTTGTTTCTCTTTTCAGTCAGTTCGGATACGAAATCAGTCTTTGGGAGAAGTGAATATGAATATATTCAATGTCCTATCGTTCGATCCTAATAGAATCAAGCTGGATATAGTACAAGATGGTAGGCTTGTCGTAAGAAAAATAACTTCTGCAACGGAATACCGAAATATTATGAAAGCTCATAAACATTTCGCCAAGTATCCCTTAGAACTTAGTTTAGGGTGTATAAGGGTATCTTTAATTCCCGCACCTGTAATTGGGTGGGATGAGAGTAATTCAGTTCTCATTACCGAGTTTATTAAAGGAGATAATCTAGAACATATTCTAAGGGAACATTCTCATATTCAGAGAAGGGATTGGATAGTTCTGTTTAAACAACTATTTAGTAAATTGCGTTTGTCCGGGTTTCTTTGGGGGGACTTTGCACCAAGGAATATGATTTTTTCCAAGGAAAAACTGCAGATAACCATAATCGATTTCGAAAGAGAGCAGATATTCAGAGATGGCGGTATTAAGACAGCTTTTTTTAGCAGATATGTAAGAAATTATTCTAGAGAAGAATTTTCCTGTTTTCTTCTAAAAGATGAACAGGAATTTCTATTTGGAGAATTTTTGACTAAAGAAGCACAGGGTTGCATACCTATCTCAGAAATACCTTACAGGCGAAAAAAAGTATTGATTTCATTGCTTTTTGGAAACAAGGAAGCTTATTCAATGGAAGAAGTTGAGGAAGTAGAAGACATAATGGCAGATATTGCTACTCCATTTTTAGTTGAAAATGCATTGTTTTACCCAATGGATATCTTAGATAGAATTGGCAGTAAAGGAGGTGTTATGGCGTACGCCCGAACTGCAAAAAGAATCAAAGATATTGAAGCAAAGGAGAGGTTTAATGAACTTAACAAGCTCGCAAAAGAGTACCAGTAGCTATGTTATCCACCAAGATTTATTGGGCAATCAAGTTTTTCATCTTAAGGAACCGGAAATAATTTTGAGAATAAAGAAAAACGGATATGTCCCTAAAAGTGGAGTTTTCATAGCTGAATGTTTGCGTAAGTATGATATTAGAGGAAATATTCTTGATATTGGAACAGGGGAAACCGGTTTTTTGGCTTACTATTTAAAAGCCAGAGGAGCTAATAATGTAATAGCTTGCGATATCGATAAAGATGCTATTAATTGGGCGGAAAAAGCTATACTTGAAAAAATTTCGGTTTCATTTGTAGTAAGTGATGTTTTTGATTCAATTGAAAATGAAAAAAAGTTTGATTTAATTGTGAGTAATCCTCCTCAAATGCCAATGCCTGTCCCTGGAGATCCTCATGACTATGGAGGTTACAACGGTCGTGATATTATATTTAAAATAATCAAAGGATGTAGAGCAAGGCTTACAGAGAAAGGAAAACTTGTTTTTCTTTGTTTTGACTTTCTTAGTGTGTTAACAAGATTAGATTCCATACCCTCCATTGTAGAATTAATTGAGGCGGAAGGACTTAAATATTCTATAATTGGACATTGTGAAAGAGAGGTTCGCCATGGAGGGAAAACAGAGGAAAATGTTAGGTGGATTAAAAAAATCTATCCTAAGTATCAATTTCAAAAAAACCAACAAGGCGATCTCCAATACAAAATGTTAGTATTGGAGGTTACAAAATGATTTTTCTAGTAGATATCATAAGGGGGGCACTCAGCGTAGCTTCCCTTTTTAATTGTAAAAAACTATAGAGCAACTTGTGCGTATACTTCTAATGGGAATTTCTTTCCAGCTATCCATTCTTGGATAAGTTCGTAAATTCTGTCGGATATGAATTCTTCTTGACTCAAATTAGAAATTTCTTCTTTAGTAAACCATTTAACTTCTTGAATGTATTCATCTCTAGATTCTTGCTCATCCATCGGTGCAACTTTTGGTTCTCCTTCAACAATTTTTGCCAAAAAATTAAACTGAATTTTTGCTCGATCACTTTCTTTAGATACATATACTCCTAGGGCATGTGTTAATTTTACTTTTACAGAAACTTCTTCCTGAGATTCTCTAATCGCTGCATCAAAAATACTCTCATCACCATTATCACCATAACTACCCTTCACAACATTCCAAAGTGGACCGTCCTTCTTTTTGTACTTCTCCTTAATGAGTAAAACTTGGTCGTTTGTTTCGTTTGTTATTATTACGCCGACTTTTAAACTGACATTCATTTGTTTAGTTTATGCTAATTATTTTATATCAATTAGAGGGTTACTACTTTACTATATAAAAACTGACTGCTAAATTGTGTAACATTATTATTTTAAAGCCAAATTTATTTCATATTAAGATTCCATGAAATCATTAGATCTTGTTTGCAAAGAATTAAGGGGAGCCAGGGGTAAAAAATAGTTTTAATAGGAGGGTGTTTTGACCTTATTCATATTGGACATCTTAGGATTTTAAATAAAGTTAAAGCCCGCGGAGATATTTTAGTTGTTGGTATTGATAGTGATAGATGTATTAAAGAAAGAAAAGGGGATAATCGTCCAATTATTCCTGCTAAGCAACGAAAGGAACTGTTGCTAGGACTAAAAAGTGTCGATCATGTCTTTGTTACCGAAGATATATATTTAGAAGAAAACTTAAAAAAATTAGACCTGACATTATGGTTTTTGGCAAGGAAAAAGAAAACTTATTGCCAATGGTATTGAAAAAAAATATTCGTTCATTAAAACAGTTTTTTTGTCTTCTGGCGTAAGCAGAATAAGAACATAAATTATAGAAGAAAAGATATTAAAGAATGGTGACTAAGAGTTTGTTTTTATCTTAATAAAATTAGTCAGTATAAAAAGCAAAAAACCGCATAATTATGCGGTTTTTTGTCGTTGTGTCCCAGGCAGGAATCTCACGTCGCTTTGCTCCTTGAAACCTTGCGGTTTCAATACTTCCACCCCGGGAAAACTACCGTTTTCCCGACCCCTTTCCCCGTTCGAGTCCTGCCCGTTCCACAAATATAAAAAACCGCCCAAAAGCGGTTTCTTATATTTGTGTCCCAGGCAGGACTCGAACCTGCTGCCTACAGCTTAGAAGGCTGTCGCTCTATCCAGATGAGCTACTGGGACAAACAATTAAAAGTTATAAGTTATAAATTCAAAATAACAATCAAAAATTCAAATTTATTTCATTTTGAACTTTAAATTTTTCCTTTTCACTTTTAACTTTTAACTTTTAACTTTAAACTTTTAACACATTTGTTCTAATCTGTTAAGCATGGATGATTTCTTCTCCAAACTTCGCTCCTCGAAGTAACGTTTCTTCGTCCCACTGCTTAGCCATTAGTTGGCCTCCGATTGAGAGAGTTTTCCCTTCGATTTGGGTTTCGCCTATGGGGAAAGAAATGGCGGGTATACCGGCTAAATTGGCTATGGTGGTGAAGGCGTCAGCAAGATACATTCTGACAGGATCGTTAATTCTTTCTCCAATTTTAAAGGGTAGGTCGGGGCTGGTGGGAGTGAAGATAAGATCTGCACTTTTAAAAGTTTCATCCAGACTTTTTTGAATATAGGCTCGGACTTTTTGAGCTTTGCCGTAGTAGGCGTCATAATATCCAGAAGAAAGACAAAAAGTACCCATAATAATCCTTCTTTTTACTTCTTTGCCGAGTAGTTCCCCGCGGAGGGAAGAAATAAATTGATGCCAGGAATGGGTTTCTTCCAGAACTTTTTTAGGAACTTTTCCGTATCGAATTCCGTCGTAACGAGCCATGTTGGCAGAAACTTCGCTTGCGGTTATGATATAATAGCAGGCAACGGCTTCTTCTCCAAGATAAGGGATTGTTAATTCTTTGAGTCTTCCTCCTTCCTTTTTCCATTTTGCAAGGAAATCCAAAGAAGTCTTTTTGATCTGAGGATCTGACATTTCAATAGATTTTTTGTCATAAGCCAGGGTCAATCCTTTTCCTCCGAGGTCAAAATCCCGGCGAAAATCTTTACCAGTAAATCCGCTACTAGTGGAATCTTTGGGATCTGGTCCAGCGATAGCAGAAAGTACGTCCGTTACATCTTCCACGTTTTTTGCCATAACACCTATTTGATCAAGCGATGAAGCCATAGCGATGAGACCGTAACGGGAAATACGTCCATAGGTCGGTTTCATCCCTACTATTCCACAAAAAGAAGCGGGAAGGCGGACGGATCCTCCTGTATCAGAACCGAGAGAAAAAACGCATAAATCGCTCGCTATAGCCGAAGCTGATCCGGAGGAAGATCCTCCCGGTACTCTTTCGGGATCCAGAGGATTAGGCGCGAGTCCAAAAGCGGAATTTTCTCCTGACCCGCCCATAGCAAACTCATCACAGTTGGTTTTTCCAAGAAGAATCGCTCCTGAAGCCCGCAAGTTTTTTACTGCTGTGGCATCATAAGGAGGAATAAAATTGGAAAGAGCCTGAGAAGCAGCGGTGGTACGAAGATTTTTCGTAGAAAGAACGTCTTTTACAGAAGAAGGAATCCCTTCGAGTCTCTCTATCTTTTCTCCTTTTTTTATTTTCTCATCTACCAAAAAAGCCTGATTAAGTGCTTCTTCTTCGTTCAAAGTGAGATAAACTTTATTCTCTGGATCCGTTTTTTTGATCTTGGAAAAATAATCCTCACTCGCCTTGGTAGCGGTAATTTCTTTGTTTTGCAGTTTTTCGTGGAGGGATGAAATAGTGAAACCGGACATGGGGTATAGAATTTAAGTTTTAAATTGTAGAAGATCGTTTTTTAAGTGTCATCCCGGGCTTGACCCGGGATCCAGGTTAGACTCGTTAATTATTCTAATTGCATTAATTAACCTAATTATTCTAAACAAAATCCCAAAAACCAATTTCTAAGATTTTATTTTATTGTTTGGCATTTGGTGTTTTTTTAGGTAAATTAGTATAATTAGGTCAATTAGAGTAATTTTCCATCCTCCTGGATCCCGGGTCAAGCCCGGGATGACACAGAGAGCAACGGGATGACACAGAGAGCAACGGGATGACACAAAAAATGTTTAAAATAATAAAGTGTCAACGAATTAGTTAACTTTTACAGGGGATGACACGAGACTCTGAATTTATCTCCATTTGGAAATTATGAAAATTAGAAATTAAAAATTTTTATTAAAACCACTTCCCAATCCAATTTACTACTTTTCTCCAAGTTAGTTGCCAAATTGTTTTCCAACTGATTCTCTGAGCGAGATCAGTGAAGGTTATAGTGGTATTTTTAGGGTTGGGATTAGTGATTGAAGTTAAAACGGCAGGTGTAAGTTGGTTGGGCTGCGAAATTTTTGCCTCAGGACTGTTTTTGTTTGTATTGTCGGTTTTTTTTGCAATTTTTTCCTTGGCTTTTTCTTCACTAATTAAGGATTTTTTCTGGATAGCGATTTCCTTAAGATCCCGCACTATGATTCTAGAACTTCCTTCTTTGTATTCTACGACACCTTTCAAGTTCATAAGACTTCCTTTAAAGTCGGAGGTTTTGGAAGGGTCTTTGAAATAGACAGGGAAAGCCTTGCCAGCTTCTTTGGTCCCTTGGTATTTCATCCAAAGCGGTTTGGGAAAATAAACAGTCACATTCTCGCTATTCTTTGTATTTTTAAGGAAGAAATAATCCCCTTTTTTTTCTAATATTTCTCCTTCTAATTTGACATTTTTCCCTTCCAGTTGTTTGGCCTTTTTAAGGCTAAAAGGGGTCGTTTTGGATTTTGAAGATTTAGACAAAAGGTTTTTATTGATTTTACCAATCTTGGTTTTTTTGCCGATGCCAATCACAAAAGCCTGCGATTGATATTTAAGATAGCCGTTTTGAATCTCAACTGATTCATCGGAAGAAAAGTCAGTGTTAGAAAGGGCAGAAGAATAAACGCTGATCTTCACTAATTTGCCATAAGAGGATAGATAAAAAATAGTGGGTGAAAAAACTTCTTTGGGAATGGCGATTCTTCCTTTGATATTTATAAGCAGGGAAGCTAAGAGACCTTCTTTGATTTTTTCTAAAGCTTTGTCGAAATCATTGGAGGAGCTGATCTCAAAAGTCTTTTCGCTAGTTTTTTCGCTTGAGTTCTTTGGAACTACACTTTTAGAAGTGGCAGAAGTTTCTTCTTGAGGTGAAGAAATCGGTATCTCGTCGGTTTTTTCTGGGATTTTTTCTGGAATTACTTCGGCAGGTGGAATTTCCGCAACATATTTACAGTCTGTGGAAGGGTTGTCGAATTTGCAACCGTCGCTTTGGCAAACCCAGGCCTTTCCCGAGGGAGCGGAGCCAGTGATAACTTTGTCAATAATTTGGTTGTCTTTATCAATCAGAGAGAGCTCTTCCTTGTCGTTGTGAAGGGTAAAATTAAAATCCTTGCGGAATATTTTTAGGCACCCGCCAGAAGGAATAGTGTTTTTTGGTTCATAGCAGTCGTTTATCAGATTACAAATTTTGTATCCGGTTAAGTCAACATCGGAATCTTTTTGATTGAAAAGAGTAAAATATTCGTTTTCTGGTCCATCTGTTCCGTCAGGATTAGGCATCGTTTCCAGAAATACTAAATCTTTGCTTTCACAGCGGGCGAAAGAGGGCATTAGAAGAGCTACCGTAAAAATTACAAGCAATGTTAAATAGCGGGATGAAAAGGTTTTTTTAGAACCTTGGAAACAAAAAAAAGACTGCAAGGAATTAAATTAATAATTATGCTTGCAGTCTAATGAATGAGAGATAAATTTTTTATAAAAAAAAGATAAAACGAAAATCAAGGTAATTAAATTTTCAATTTTACAATTCCTCAATTTTATAAACAATATCCGTCTAGTGTTCTAATTATTACAACATACAGTAGCAAGAACGATATGTAGTTTTGTTTGAAAATTATAAAATTTTGTAATTGAAAATTGATTGAAAATTGTAAATTGAAAATTGAAAATTCTACCTACTCAACTATTTCTCCACTTTCTTAACTATTTTTTTCTTTTCCTCTTTCAATACAACTTCTTCCTTCTTTTCAATCTCTTTCCCATCCATCAATCTTTCAAACTCTTCTCTTTCTAAAGTTTCCTTTTCCATGAGGGTTTTGGCTATTTTTTGGAGGCTAGGTTTTTCTTTAGTAAGGAGCTCGCGGGCTTTTTTGAGACAGGATTCGATGTAAGATCGGGTCAATTGGTCGATTTTAGCGGAGGTTTCTTCGGAATAAGGTCGGCTGTCTTTCATTTCCTTACCCAAAAAAATCCATTCATCGTCGCCTGACAGGAAAATTGGTCCCATCTCTTTACTCATTCCATACTTGGTAATAATTTCTCGAGCAAGTTTGGTGGCTCTCTGAAGGTCGTTGGAAGCACCAGTGGTCACCTGTCCCAACTCTACTTCTTCTGCTACAAATCCTCCCAGAAGAACTACAATGCGATCCATAAAATCATTAAGATTGTAGAAATGACGGTCATTTTCTGGTAAGTTGATAGTATATCCACCCGCTTGACCTCGGGAAATAATGGAAATTTTGTGAACTGGATCAGCGTTGGGGAGGAGGTGGGAAGTGACGGCGTGACCGGCTTCATGAACAGCGACAATCCATTTTTCTTCTGGGAGAAGAGCACGGTTTTTTCTTTCTGGGCCGAGCAAAACTTTCTCGATAGAGCTGAGCAAGTTATCCATAGTGGTTTCTTTTTGGTTTTTTCTAGCTGCAAGAATAGCAGCTTCATTGATGAGGTTGGCCAGATCCGCCCCGGAAAAACCCGGGGTTCTTTGAGCAATCACCTTGAGATCAACATCTGTGGCTATGGGTTTTTCCTTAGCGTGGACTTTTAGAATCTCTATACGGTCTTTGATGTCAGGAAGGTCGATTACAACTCTTCTGTCGAACCGACCTGGTCGAAGAAGAGCAGGATCAAGCACATCCGGACGGTTGGTAGCGGCGATTACAATTACGTTGTCTCTCTGGTCGAATCCATCCATCTCAACCAAGATTTGGTTTAAAGTCTGTTCTCTTTCATCGTGGCCTCCACCTACCCCGGCTCCCCGATGACGCCCAACAGCGTCAATTTCATCCACAAAAACAATCGAGGGGGTGTTTTTTTTGGCTTGAGCGAAAAGATCTCTTACTCGGCTGGCTCCAACTCCCACAAACATTTCCACAAATTCTGATCCAGAAATGTGATAAAAAGGGACTTTTGCTTCTCCGGAAGTGGCTCTAGCAAGCAAGGTTTTTCCGCAACCTGGAGGTCCGAGAAGGAGTACTCCTCGAGGAATTTTGGCACCTAGTTGATGAAATTTGTGTGGTTCTTTCAAAAATTCTACTACTTCCTTAAGCTCTTCTTTGGCTTCACCTGCTCCAGCCACGTCGGCAAAAGTAGTTCTTTTCTTGTTTTTTTTAGGATCATCCCATTTGGCTCTGGAAAGACCAAATGAAAGGGCTTGAGAATTACCTTTTTGTGCTTGGCGCATCATCAGCCAAAATATCCCAGCAATAAAAACAAAAGGAAGAAGTATTGGCAAGATGGTTTCTATCCAAAAAGTGACCCCGCTACTTCCCTGAATGGAAAGGTCGACCGTTTGAAGTTTTTCTGGTTGAACGCCATAGTTTTTCAAAGTGTCAGAAAGGGAGGATTCTTTTTCTTTGGTAAAACTTTGTTTTTTGTCGTCTTTCAGAGTTATATTAACTAGTTCGCCTTCGACAGCAACACTTTTTACTTGATCTCCATTGATTTCTTCAGCTAATTTGCCAATAGAAATCTCTTCCGGTTTGCCTTGCGTCGTTTGAGAATTGTAAAAGGCGAAAAGGACGGAGATAACAAGGAAGACTAAGAATAAGGTGCCGAGGTTTTTGAGTAATTTGTCCACCGAAATTAGTTTAAAGTTAAAAGTGAAAAGTTTAAAGTTGTGGAATCGCTGAAAACAACGATTAATTAAGTGTGAGTTTTGTTCACTCCATAATTTTTAATTTTACATTTTTAATTATCTTTCATTATCTTTCACTCCCCACCACCAAGTTGCTTTCTTCTCGTTTTTAAGAAAGAAGTCAAGAATAGCCCTGGTTACAACAATAGCGGTAAACATGCTGAGGAGTACTCCGACTAAAAGTGAAATAGCGAATCCCTTGACCATTCCGGTTCCAAAAGAAATAAGGACAACGCAAGTAATAATTGTGGAAGCGTTTCCATCTCGAATAGACGGCCAGGCTCTTTTGAAACCTTCGGATATGGCTAAGCTTTTATTTCTTCCCCTTCGGAGCTCTTCCCTGATTCTTTCAAAAATAAGTACATTGGCATCTACTGCGATTCCGATTGATAAAATTAGACCTGCAATTCCGGAAAGAGAAAGAGTAATGCCGGAAAGCTTAAAGATAGAAACCAGGATTAAAGTGTAAGTGAAAAGGGCAATGGCAGCTACTATCCCAGGCCATCGATAAATAATAATCATAAAAAACGCTACAATAATAAACCCAATAGCACCAGCGAGCAAGCTTTTATCCAGAGATTCTTGGCCGAGGCTGGCTCCGATATTTTGTTGTTGAATCAGTGTAATAGGCACTGGTAAAGCCCCTTCATTCAGTCTTTTTTGCAAATTTTTTGCTTCTTCAATTGAGAAATTACCACTGATCACCGCTTTCCCATCGGCAATTACCGATCGGATAACCGGCATAGTTATTGGCTCACCATCTAGAAAAATAGGAACTCTTTTTTCTACATTCCTTTCGGTAATTTGCCTGAACAAATCAGCCCCTTCACCGTTAAAAGTCAGACTCACTTGGGGCTCGCCGGTGTTGGGGTCAAAAATCACGTCCGCTCTTTCCAATTGCTTTCCGGTAAGCCCGGTTTGCTTGAAGGGGTCTTGAGCTAAAGCATTCTCATTATAATCGGCATTTTTAGTTGTAAAAAGAATATGAGAAATTTTTACCTCCTTATTATCTCCATCTCCTCTTTCATCAGTCTTTTTGAGAATATGGTAGCCATATTGGGTTTTGACCAGTTCCGGCCAAACAGTGTCTTTTTTGAAGTCAGGATTAAAGGCAACTGCGTCGAATTCCGGTACCATCATTCCTTTTTTGAAAAAATCTAAATCTCCACCTTTGTCCTTGCTACCTGGATCCTCGGAATATTTTTGGGCTAGAGCAGCAAAATCACTGCCCGGTTTTTTTGCTTCTTCCAAGACCTGGTTGGCGAGTTTGAGTTGGGCGTCATTTTGAGCGACAATCTCCTTTTTTTGTTCATCCGTGTATTTCACATCGTCGGGAGTTTTTTGCTCTCTAAAATCAAGAGTAGGAGTTTCTCCAATCATGGCAATAGCCTTTCCAACATCGTTGACTCCCGCTAATTCAACTACCAGTCTGTATTCATTCCCAGCCTGGCTGGTTTGAATAATTGGTTCTGCTACTCCAAAGGCATTCACTCTTCTTTCAATAACATCTCTCACCCCGTCTAAACTTTCAGTTCTTTCGCTAGGCTTAAGCTGGTCTAATTCTGCCCGGTAGACAAGATAAGTTCCTCCCTGAAGATCTAGTCCTAGTCTTATTTTCATTTCACTGATCTTCTTTCCGATTGCCAAAGAGCCAACCTTGAAATAAGGAAGACCTGGAAGGGCAATGGTCAATGAAACAAGAAATAGTATTATCACAGCGATAAACTTCCAAAACTTTTCCGGATTTCTGCCTCTTTTTTTTCGTAAAAATCTTTTTAGCATAAGGAGATTAAGGGATAATTTTTAAATTTTTGTAATTTTGTAATTTTTAAATAATTTCTTAATTTTCAAACATTCAAAATTTAGATTTATTTACAAAATTTAAAAATTACAAAAATTTAAAAATTATAATAGCTCTCTTCTAACGCCTTTTCTGTGGCTTTTGTCTTTTCTTCCCCGATTTTTTTCAGGAATTCTTGCCGGAGGACAAGCTTTACCTCTTCAATGGGAGCAATGCCGGTTATTTTTATGATTTCTCCTAAGACGGGAATGCTGGGGTGAACCTTGTTGTCAAAATCAATCAAGCGATCGGGCAAATTTATACAGTGGATTAGTCGATACTCAGGAATAAGAGAATATTTTTGCTTTAGCTCGTTGGGAAACAAAGTGGTATTTACAAGAAAAATAGTTCTAACCCCTGTTCCTTCTCTAACATCGTCCAGATTTAACAAGTTTTCATTCATTACAACGACCAAATCAGGCTTTTTAATGCTCGATCTGGAAAGAATGGGGTTAAGGGAGAATCTGGCATATGCTTTGACGGGAGCTCCCCTTCTTTCGGGTCCGAATTCTGGAAACGCTTGAGCGAACATATCGTTTTGTATAGCGGAGGTAGCCAAAATAGAAGCCATGCTTTTCACCCCTTGTCCTCCATAACCATGAAAACGGATGGAAAAAATTTTTTTGTTAAACATGGATGATATTAATTTTCAATTTCCAATTTTCAATTTTCAATAAATTTTCAATTTTTTAATTCTCTAATTTTCAAACGAAAAAATATGTGGATATTGTTTATAAAATTGAGAAATTGAATTATTAAAAATTGTTTGGAAATTGAAAATTGGAAATTGAAAATTCTATAAACTGTTGTTTCTCTTCTCCCACCAAACGAGTAGCGGACTTGCTATGAAAATCGAAGAGTATGTCCCGGAAGTGATACCGATAATCAAGGCTAAAACAAAATAATGGATGGTTTCACCACCAAAGAGCAATATGGCAAAAAGAGTCAGAATAGCCGTAAACGAGGTATTAAAGGAGCGAGCCAGTGTTTCATTGATACTTTTCTCGGCAATGTATTCAAAGGTCTCTCCTTCCTTACCTTTGAGCAAATTTTCTCTGATTCTGTCAAAAACTACAATAGTGTCATTAACCGAATATCCCAAGGTTGTCAAAAGTGCTGCAACAAAAGGGGTATCGACTTCGATTTGAAAGAAGTGTCCTAAAACTACGAAGGCTCCAACTAAAAGAGTAATATCGTGTACTAGAGCAATAACAGTGGCAAGACCATAGGTCCAAGCATTAACATTTCCAAAACGGGTTACCTTGCGGAAGGCCCAGCTGACATACAAAACGATAAAAATCAAAACGATCATTGTGGCATAAAAAGAAGTTCTACGCAGTTCTTTTCCAATTGTCGGTCCAATTGAATCAAATCTTTTTTCTTCTCCATCCCCGGTTGATTTAATGGCAGAGAGTATTTTTTGATGTTGATCTTCGTTCATTTCCGGTGCTTTGATGATGATGCCTTGATCACCAGTAGTTTGAACCGAAGCATCTTTCGCGCCTATCTCATCTAGTTTTTGTTTTATCT
>JAJXZR010000031.1 GCA_021779915.1 bacterium | reverse complement strand
TTATCAATCACATACAATTTAAAGCTTCGCCGACGGAAGTAAATTAAAACCTGAAAACATATTTATTAAAACAATTTTTAGAATTATTATGATAATATATTTAAAATATATAATTTAAATAAAATAATGAAAGATAAATTAGTCCCATCTCCACTGATAAAACAGTTCTTAAATCAAGCTGAACACTACGAGTGTTTAGACATAGGCGCAGGTCGAGGAGATAATATTATTTTTCTTGCCAAGACTGGTTTTTCCGCTACTGCATTAGAAGTTAGAGAGGACTCGGCCAACATAATAAAAAAACGAGCTCGAGCAAATAAAGTTTCCGTCAAAGTCGAGAATAAAGACGTGAGAAAATTTAATATTAATAAAAATCATTATTCTCTTGTTTCAGCCATTCATTCTTTAAATTTTTTCTCCAAAGATGAATTTTTAAATTTAATAACAAAAATCAAAGCAGGACTAACGAATGATGGATTGTGCGTAATATCAATGTTTACTACGAAAGATTCAATGTATGAGGAGCTTAAACAAAGAGTGACTCTGCAAAAAGACAATAGCTTAGCTGACGAAAATGGAAAAAAATGGTATTTTCCTAAACCCAATGAGCTGAAAAAACTTTTTAAAGATTTTGAAATACTTTTTTACGTTGAAGCTATAATTGATGATAAAGGGCATCCTGGAAAAGAATCCCCCCACAAACATACTGTAGCCAGAATTGTGGCAAAAAATAAAAGCGCTTAGAGTCTAAGCGCTTCATTCTTACTCAAAAAGATATCCAGCTTTATTTTTGATGTATTCGAAAAGCTCTTTTTTAAGTAAACAATCGGGATCAGGAACTTCGAATGATCCTTTTGCTGTAAATCTTTCTAGCGCACAACCTCCTCCACAAACGTTCAACCATTCGCATATTCGACATTCCTGCCCAAGACTAAAAAATTCTCGATAAACCGCATTGGAATTATTGTAGATATCTATTAAAGATGTTTCTAAAACATTACCAATGCAAAAATTTTCGCGACCAACATATCGATGACAGGGATAAACATCTCCATTAACAGTAACAGCTATGAAGCCAAAACATCCTTCTACGTTTGAGTGGCAATCCAGAGGTTTTCCTCCGCAGAACGTTCTTAGCACATTTCTGAAATTTCTAATAGGAAAATCTGGATTATCGTCTTTCATCCAGAGGTCGAAAATTGTTTTAAAAAATCTGGCAGTCGATTCTTTTTCGGGAATTGTTTCTATGGATCTGGATTCGTCTTGAGCACAAAAATGAAAATTACAGCTCGTTATTCCAGAGTTCTTAAGTTGCTCAAAAAATTTTATTGGTTGTTCAACGCTAGCTTTAGTTACAAGTGAAACAGCTCCGATAGATTTGCCTTTATTCCGCCACATGGAAACAGATTCTATAACACGTGCATACGTTCCTAGACCGTTGAAGTAAACACGGTTAGCATCATGAGCTTCTTGATATCCATCAATACTTGTACTCAGAATAAAATTATTTTCTGCAAAAAAATCACATAACTCCTTTGTTAGTAAAGTCAAATTTGACTGGATAACATTGCGAATTCGTCCATTAATTTTGGAATCCGTAAGAGCATTTTGTTTTTGAAACTCAATTGCTCGTTTAAAATGATCGATTCCTGCAAGTATCGGTTCTCCTCCGTGCCATAAAAAATCAATGTCTGAAGCGAAAAGTGAAGATTCACAAATGATCCTTTCTAGAATAGAATCGGACATTACTTCTAGCTCTTTCAACTTTTTAGACATAACACCATGATAGCAATATTTGCATGAAAGATTACATTTTAACCCAACTGGCAACAGCATAATGGTCATCTTTTGTCTCATTTTCTCATCTCCTTTTGTGAAATTAAAGACCACTCAAAGAATGGTCTTTTTGGTTTAAAGTTCGCATAGATTGACTATGATTCGGAGCAATAGTTATTACAGGCCGACTCACTGCAACCTTAGTGACCGCAGACAAGAGGCTCTTTGCCGCTAGCCAATTTGATTTCTTTGAGTTTGGCATTTTCTATGACAACCTCTTGTTTGATCTTGTTAACAATTTTCGATTGTTTACTTTGAAGATTCATCTTTCTCTCCTTTCTTTCTAAATTTGCTTTTTAGCTTCTCTCAAAAGCAGTAATTTTTGCTTGATACCTTTTTGTTAAGGTGCTCTCCTATTGCTTTTTTATAGCATCGTCAAGACTAAATTGTTGCTGTGTTTAATGTAATTATTCTAAGAATAGAAGTTCTGACTCTACCAATATACGGAAAAAACCGCACAATAATGCGGTTTCTATGCGATGCGGGACATCGTGAACGACGTTCGAACTTGGTGGATGACGAATGCGAGGTTAAACTGCCACAGCGTCGGATTTGGTTCCTGAAAAATTTACCCGAACCTAGCTTATGTTCCTAACTAGGAAGTAACACAAGTTTTCCGAAAAATTCCACGATTACAAAGAAGTAATATTAAGAAGTTATCTTAGCGATTTGAATTCGTCTTTTATCCATTTAGGGTAATCTTCCTTCGTGCTACTCTTAAAAAGAACCAAATATTTACCCTCTTTGTTTTTTATGATTGCTTTTGTGGCAACACCGAATTTCCTTTCCATTTTATCGATTTTTTCAAACATTATTCTTAACTAATTTCAAAATGCTATTACTTGTTCATCATCTCTTCCAGCTTCTCTAGCATTTTCCTGTTTTCCGGTTTTGCGAAATGCTCCCTAGCCGGTTCTAGTATTTTGATAAGCTCCTCGGCTACTGCGTTTTTTAGATCAACGGGGTGCAGCTTCTTATTTGCAAAATCCTTCTCCAATGTTTCGTAAGAATCATACTTAACATCTCCACCAAATTTTTCAGGCCTTGTAATGCTAAGTGAAGAATAATCTCGACTAAAAATTAAGTGTTTTGTCCAATCCAAGATAGGATTGAGTTCGATTTCACCCTCGGGGCAGAAAGCATTTTTTATTTTTCTTTTGATTTCTTCCGGCTCGTCGTGGATAAAAACACAAGTGTCTGGCTTGGATTTGCTCATTTTTAGAGTGGACCAGAGTTCCTGCAATTGATCTTTCGGTACCGGCCAAACTGGCGGTTTTCCCAGTCCCAATATTAAATGCTGATGAACTGCAATCGGCTTGATTTTACTGCCTTTTTCATTAAGAAGCGGACAGATTTTCATTTTCAAAGCTACGTCTCTGGCAATCACATGGGCTTTTCTTTGATCCATCCCTGCATGAGCTAAATTAACGCCCTGGAAAAACACATCGGCCACCTGCATCGGAGGATAAATCAGTTTGGCAAAATCAACCTCACCGCCCTCCTTTCTCCCCATAATCGTTATGCTCCGTTTCATACGAGAAAGAGTGGTGTTTTTGCTGACCTCGATAACTGTTGCCCAGTATTCATCGTTATTGTGGTATAAATCTGTTCCCAAAATAAATTTTATTTTTTCAGGATCTCCGCCTAAACATTTCAGACTGGCCCTCATTCCTTCTTTGAAATAATTGACAGCAACTTGCTTTATTTTTTCTCTGTCTCCTCCCAGCTTATCGTTAATCCAAGTATGCCAATCGGCAAGAAACACAGACACTTCGGCCCCGGCGTCCATAAAATCTTTTACTTTGGACATGGAGGCAAGACCCGTACCAAGATGTATCTTCCCAGATATCTCAAATCCGATATAATGCTTTATGGGCACATCTTTTTTCAAAAGATTTATCAAATCATCCTCTGTCAATATTTCTTCAGTATTTCTTCTGATTAGCTTTAATTTTTGTTGAAGATCCATTAGAGTTATTAATCGAACGAAGATTGTTTACAGTATCTACTTTTACTTTGATTTTTGCAAGAGTAAAAATGACCTTGTCAAAGAAAAGTTAAAATGTCCTACCTTGCGTAAAAGTTAAAATGTCCTAGCAGGGTTAATTAAATATTTAAAGAGGCTGATGCTTTTACTTCTCTTTTAAAGAGGAATGGTTTTCTCCAAGGAT
>JAJXZR010000043.1 GCA_021779915.1 bacterium | reverse complement strand
GAGCAAGGAAAGCTGTTATGAGTTCATAAAGTTCATAAAGTTCATAAAGTTCATAAAGTTCATAAAGTTCATAAAGTTCATAAAGTTCATAAAGAATCTTAGATGAATATTTTTCTCGATAACTTTACAAACTTTTTAACTTTATAAACTAATTATAGTACTTTAATTAATCCGGAAAGCATTTTTGAAATTTCTACAGCAAGATTGGATAAAGTAAATTAAAGATTTTAACCAATAAAGTAAAAAACAGTCAATTTCAGAAAGCTCATAAAATTTGTAAAGAAGGAATAATACTTTTGTAATCTAACTGTTTATATATTCTAATAACTTTCCAACTTTACAAACTTTATAAACTTTACAAACTAATTGTTCTGGAGAGGTGGCTGAGCGGTTCCGCCTAAGGCGAGATAAACTCCAGCAACACCCTGCTAAGGTGTTAGGCTCGAAAGGGTTTCACAAGAGAAGTTTACAAAGTTTGAAAAGTTGAGAAAAATAACTTTCTAAACTTTCTAAACTTTAAAACTTTCTAAACCATTTACTGGAGAGGTGGCTGAGCGGTCGAAAGCGGCACTCTGCTAAGGTGTTAGGCTCGAAAGGGTCTCGAGGGTTCGAATCCCTCCCTCTCCGCCTTCGCCTCGCCGAAGCTCGGCTACGGCGGACACAGTCCGCTGGAGTCGAGCGAAGGCGGGCAATAAATTTACATATTTTTTCTATGTTTTATGTCTACATATTAAAATGTAGCAATGAGAAACTCTATGTCGGTTGCACAGAGAATCTAAAAGACAGATTAGAACGTCATAACAAAGGCTATGTTCCGGCTACCAAAGCACTACTGCCTGTCAAACTTATGACTTACATTTGTTTTCCCAACAAATACACAGCTTTTAACTTCGAAAAATATCTAAAGTCCGGCTCCGGCCGGGCTTTTTTAAATAAACATTTAATCTGAGATAAAAAATCCTCGTTGGTCTGTAATAAAAGGATCTTGCGATAAATCTTTTCTTGAGCGGAAAAGTATTTTGACATAATGGAAGATAATTGATTGAATCAGGTTAATATACACCTTAATCAAAGTAAAAGTCAAAATATTTTAATAAAATATTTTAAAAATTAATAAAAAATGATGACAAATTTACTTGTTGCAATTAAGAACTTAGTAAATAATCCAGTCATAAATCTATTATCTCATTATAGATCAGCGAATAGAGCAAACAACATGGGAGATGCTTTGGAATTTTATATCAAAGATCTATTTTGCGACTCCTTCGACGAAAACGACACCGAAAAGAAAAATGAAATTTATAGCAAATATTTTTCCTACATAGGAAATCAAAATAATCCACCGGACATCATTATCAAGCAAGGCGATGCAATAGAGGTCAAAAAAATTGAAAGTTTACGCTCCGGAATTGCATTAAATAGTTCGTATCCGAAAGATAAATTGTATTCTGACAGTTCGCTAATTACTATGGCCTGTCGAAATTGCGAAAATTGGCGGGAAAAGGATCTGGTTTACATTATTGGTGTTTCAAAAGACAATAATTTAAAAGGGTTGTGGTTTGTTTATGGTGATTGCTATTCGGCAAACAAAGAAATTTACGAAAAAATAAGAGATAAAATTTCGAAAGGTGTTAATGAGCTACAAGATGTTGAATTTTCCGAAACTAATGAACTAGGCAGAGTCAACAAAGTTGATCCCCTAGGAATAACATATTTGCGTATTCGCGGAATGTGGGGGATTGAAAATCCTATTAAGGTTTTCAATTATGTCGCTCCGATAGAACAAAATTCAGATTTTTTTGTTAATGCAATTTTGTTAAAAGAAAAATATTTATCATTTCCGGAAAAAGACAGAAAAAATCTTGAAAAAATAGTGAGTGACAAGTTCTTCATAAAAGACATAAAGATAAAATCTCCAAACAATCCAGCAAAACTATTGGAGGCAAAATTATTAAGTTTTATAAAATAATATGAAGCTAGCTTCTTTATTTACAGGTGCGGGGGGACTAGATTTAGGCTTTGAAAAAGCTGGTTTTCATGTTGTTTGGGCGAATGAATATGATCCTACAATTTGGGAAACATTTGAATATAATTTTCCTAAAACAAAACTGGACAAAAGGAGCATTATTGATGTTCCAGCGTCTGAGATTCCAGATGTCGACGGAATAATTGGTGGGCCACCCTGTCAAAGCTGGAGCGAAGCTGGAGCTGGTCGTGGAATAAATGATAAACGGGGACAGTTGTTTTATGACTACATTCGTTTATTAAAAGAAAAACAGCCGAAGTTTTTTCTTGCAGAAAATGTTTCTGGAATTTTACACCCCAAACATAGAGAAGCGTTTTTAAATATAATTAGAGAATTTGAAAACGCCGGATACAAGGTATCTTGTAAATTACTAAACGCGAACGACTACGATGTTCCGGAAGATAGACTTCGCGTAATTATTGTTGGTTACAATAAAAAATTAAAAAAGGAATTTGAATTTCCCGAACCGAAAAAATACAAACCAGTTTTAAAAGACGCTATTTTTGATTTACGCTTGGCAAAACCTGCTAAAGATAAAAATAAGACAAATGGCGACGAATTAAAAATCCCAAATCACGAATATATGAATGGGGGATTTTCAACAATTTATATGTCACGAAACCGTGTTCGTTCCTGGGACGAACCTTCTTTTACAATACAAGCTGGTGGTCGTCATGCACCAATTCACCCACAAGCACCGAAAATGAAATTCATAAGCCAAAATAAAAGAATTTTTGTTCCCGGCAAAGAAAATTTGTATCGTCGTTTGTCTGTAAGAGAATGTGCAAGAATTCAAACATTTCCCGACGATTTTATCTTTAGGTATCAGAATATTGCTGATGGATACAAAATGATCGGAAATGCGGTCGCTGTAAATTTTGCTTTGCATTTAGCAAAAAAAATTATGAATGATTTAAAATAATTTAAATTTACAATGGAATATTTTCTACTTTGTTCATACCTTCTAGCTCAAGGTTCAATTATAGAGCCGGGTAACTGGGGAAGAACCCTAAGGCTTTATTCGGGCGATAAGAATATGAATATGTCTAACCCATATAAGGAGCAAATATATGAAAAGGTGCGTCAAGATAATTTTCCTGATAAGCCTAGCAGATTAGAATGTCTATTTCTCTGTGAAACTATTGAAGAATCAAAATTATTTAAGGAGAGAAATAATAGAATTTTTGATTTAATTTACAAAGTTAGATTGAATGATGAGTCAAAAGCAACTTTCAGAGCAGATTGGGAAAAAGTTAAATTTGTTGATATCGATAGTATAGAATCCATAGCGCATGAATATTGGAGTGGCGTCAACATATCTCGACCAGAGATTTTAACCTTAAGTAGCGTTGAAATTATCGATTTAATAAATAGCTAAATACGTTCCAATATCGTCCCACACAGTCCGCTTTTACCCGACGAAGCCTTGGCGAAGTTGGACTTCAACAGAAAAAACTCGGTCCTGAGCCAGTTTTCATAAAAAACATCTATTTTCAAAATTTTAAATTAGATATCTAAAAACCCTCATCAATACAGGGCTTTTGTGGCTATTGACAAAAATGTATTAATTTTGATAATAAACAGTTACTTTGAAACTAAGTAAAGCACTTTAATTCCCAATAGGAGGGTTGAATGAAAATATTATTGAGCCATTTATTATCACCGGGGACTCTTCAATTTTTTCCCGCTGTTATGGTCGTTGGCTTAACTGTAGGATTTTGTTTAATTTTAATGAGCTTTTTTCCTTTGTCCTTTGCGAAAAAAAAGACTTTTCCGTTTCAATGATGGCATTAGCCTTCATTGTCGTTTTTTCCTGTGCTATGATTGGCATGATCAATATGTTCTTTCTTATGGCAACGCACTGATCAGCGAGCTTATCATTAAGCCCCTTGTGTAAAATACACTTGGGGTTTTTCTTTGCTAAAAAATCTTGCCAAAATCAGATTTTTTCTGCAGAATAATACTATAAAGCTAAATACGTTCCAATATCGTCCCACGTTGCCCGCCCTGTACCGTACGGTGCAGGGCTCCGCCCAGGACGTAAGTCCTATTTGGGAGCTCCTGTTTCGTACTTTATATCAACTCTTAGATTGTTCCGTTTTTAAACACTTGAAATTACAGTTCAAGGACATTTTTTTGATATTTTAAAAGGAAGGGTTTATAATTAAGAAAATATTTGAGCTTCTTTATAGTTTAGGTTTTATTATTTTTTAAAAACAAAAATGGAACCACAAAAGAACGATTTAGGGGGAAAAGTTGATTCATTGATCAACCAGAATAGCACTACGTCTCTTGGTGCGGAGCAAGTTACCGGTGAGGCTGAAATAAAAATACAAGAGCCTGCCATCTCGCAGAGCGTTGTTACTGAAAAAATTGATGAAATTGAGACAGAAACAAACCAATCGAATACGGACTCGACTTCCCAAGCAGAATTTTCCCAAGCTCCAAAAAGCGATCCTCTCCAAATAATCAGTCCCGCCCTCTCTCCGGAAAAAAATATAGAAACCGCTGGCAATCAAACAATTGATATTCCTGTACCTACTGAAACACCAACTGCCACAACTCCAGTTTCCCCGGTATCCCTCGATTCTTTAGGGCAAAAAGAAAATCCCATAGCAACAACGCCCCCCTTGAATTCTTTTGGATCGGTTCCGGCAGAACAAGATAATCTTGCTAAAAATACCGATTTGGAAAACCAGCCTTTAGGAGGGATGAATTTTGTAGAAAATCAACTCAAAACCAGCGGGCTAGTTTCATTTGGGCAAAACGATTCTAAACCTAACCAAACTGAAAGTTCCCCTACTTCCCCTTCAGAACAAAATATCGTGATCAGTGATAAACTGGAGAAACCGGGATTTTTTTCTAGAAACAAAGGCTTGATTGTTCTTTTAATTGTCTTGATTTTGCTAATTGGTGTAGCGGGATGGATTTATTTTTTTAACAATGACCTAATTTCTTCTCTTCTTGGAGGTAGCACCCAAAATCAAAGTGTAGTTTCTCCCAGCAAAGCTCCTTCTGCCTCATCGATAGCTCCGATAGAGAATTCAAATTCCGTTGAACCCGTCACTCCAACAACTAGTATCAATTCTAACAATCAAGCAGGGAGTCTTGACAATACCAATCTTAATACAGATGTAGTAGCTCCATTTGCAAATGACAATACAAATGCCACCGTCAATCCAGACCAATCCGCTCTTCCACCCACAACTGTACCTACCGCTGTCCCAACTGCCAATGCCAATGCCAATACTAATACCAATGTAGCTTTACCTAAACCTCCTACAGTACTTCCCAACCACTAAGGGTAATACTGTTAAATAAAAATATTCCAAAACAACAAAAAAACGTCCGCCTTAGGCGGACGTTTTTTGTTGAGATACTTAGTATCTGCTTCCGAAGTCCCTTCTGGGTCCTCTATCTCTTCGCCTCTTTTTGTTACACTCATAACAATAGAGATTGCCAAAAGTACCATCATCTCTCTTGGTTGGCTCAAATGGGAGTTGCTCAATTGTTGCTCCACATTCAGCACATTTTATTCCCAAAGAGGTTATGTCATGCATTTGTCTTTGGGGTCGGTCGTCTTGATAAGCCATTTTTATGTATCCACCTCGCTTTCTTTTAAATTTAACCGGTGTTTACTCGAAATAGCTTATCTAACAACCGTAATTTTAAACTAAATAGATACAACTAATCTTGAATATTCACCTGAAAGAAGGATAGAGTGCTTTTAAAATAATCGCAAGAGAAAAGAAAAAAGGAACGCGTTTTTGCGTTCCTGAAAGGTTTTTGAGGCTTGTTGTTTAGATAGAACGAATGGATATCAATCTTCTGCCATCTATTTCAATTTGGCAAGCTATTTGGCAAGGATTTTGAAACTCCTTGCTTAAAAGCTCTTCCGCTCGATGAAAAACAGTCAACTCCGCTTTTCGGAAATTTCCGTTTCCGTTATCGAAATATTCTTCTTCGATAATAGCTATAAGTTCGCCCAAATCATCCCAGTTATTTATTTGATTTATCCTTTTTTTCACTTTCTGCAGGGATTCCTTGGAATCACCGAAAGCATCCATTAAGTAGGCATTATTACCTGATTGTCCCTTAAAAAGACCGTACCGCACCAATTCCTTTTTTTCCACCCCTTGCCTCCTTTTGTGAAAATAAATTTAAAGAGTAAAACGTTTTTCCAAAAGGAATTTTTAGTATGGAATTATAAAAATGTAAAGTTAAAAATGCAAAATGCAAAATTAAAGTGTCGCCTTTGGCGACAATCAATTTGCTGTCGCGAAGCGACTCTTAAATTTTCCATTTTGATTTTTCCATTTTCTATTTATCTCCCTCTTGCCTCAAACAAAAATAAATGCTTTTTTGTTTACGCATCAGTTCATTAAAATCATACATAAGGGGGCACCATTTATGTTTAATAAGGTTTTGGAAGATCTCCGAAGGAAGCCGGTAGAAAAGAAAATCAGACCGGAGATTGAAGATTATTTTACGAGTTTAGATACCAAAAAAAGATATTTTAGGGAAGTAATCGCCAAGCTAAAAGTTAATCTTGAAAATGAAAAAAGCAGAGAACCTTTATTTCATTGCCAGGATTATCAAATTCACGAAAAAAGCTATTATAAAAGTGGCAATGGGGCAGAGATTATAAATTATCCAAATCTCGGATCGGACAAGTACTTTGCTGACAATATCTTTCTCCGAATTGGAATCTTAGAAGATTTGAAAAAGGCAGACGATTTCCTGAGAATAAATTCCGAGGGAGAATTATGTCTTATTGTAAAAAGCGGCTATCGACCTTTGCATTTTCAATCTATTTGCAAAAAAGGAGTAGAAAGTCAAAACAGAAGCGAGAATGCCAAGCCAGCTGAAGAGCTTTTTTCTGATCCGAAAATTTATTCACCGCATGCAACTGGCGCAGCTTTCGACATTGAAATTTGGGAAATAAAGCAAAATTCTATTTTGCAAACTAAATTTTCCAATCGTGAAAAAACTAAAGGTTCTTTTTTTATTGAAACTTTTCGTAACTTAGATTCAAAAAACGAAGAGATAAGAAAAAACAGACGGCTTCTTTGTAATCTTCTTGCAACAGAAGCTGTTTTAGGAAAAAACCATTTTATCGCGCATCCAAGCGAATATTGGCACTTTGGGAGGAATGAAAGACTTTCCGCCTTTTTCGCAGAAGACGAAAAGCATGAAATTTATTATGATATAGTTCACAATTTTTAGTGAATTAGTCCTGCACAAACGCAGGACTTTTTTATTCGCTAAAGACGATTTTTTGTGTAATATTTGTTTTAGAGTGAATTTTCATCCTATGGTATTTTTTTGTTGTCAATTATTTATTCTGAAAAAATGAAAAGTCCAAAAGAAAAAATTAGTTTTTTTATGAAGAGCTTTAGATATGCTTTGCGAGGCATATCTTATGCTTGGAAGACAGAGGAAAATTTTCGTTCGGAAGTCGTAATTTCCGTTATTGTTCTTGTCATGTCTTTTGCTTTTCCTCTTCGACCAATCCAACAAGTTTTGGTAGGCTTGCTGGTCGTATGGGTGCTTACTCTCGAGCTAGTTAACACTGTTCTGGAGAGAATGATGGATATTTTAAATCCTAAAATCCATCCTTTCGTCAAAGTCACTAAAGACCTGATGGCTGGAGCGGTGCTTGTTTCGGCAGCAGGGGCCTTTGTAATCGGATTAATAATTTTTTACCCTTATCTTAAAAATTTGTTCTTTACTTTCTTTTAATGAGAAAAATGGAAAAAGAGGAAGAAAAAATAATTACTAGATGGTGGCCCAAAAATGGATATCTTGATTTAGCGGAATATCAAAAAAGAGGTGGTTTTTCCGTCCTGAAAAGAGCGCTTCAAGGAGAATTTTTACCTGAAGACGTAATTGAAGAGATTGAAAATTCGGGATTGCAAGGAAGAGGCGGAGCCGGATTCCCTACTGGATCTAAATGGCGTTTAGGAAGGAAATCTTTTGCTAAGGCAAAAAAAGAAGATCGAGAAAAAAGATTAAAGTCTTATTTTATTTGCAATGCCGATGAATCAGAGCCGGGAACCTATAAAGACAGGTTGATTATCGAAAAAAGCCCTTACCTTCTTTTTGAAGGTCTTCTTCTAGGTGCTTGGACAATGGGAGCTACTGATGGATATATTTATATTAACGGTAGCTATAAAGATACCTCGGCTCTCTTAAAGCGCGTTATTACGGAACTTAACCAAGAAAATTTGCTTGGAGAAAATATTTTAGGTAGCGGATTTAATTTTCAAATACAAGTTTTCGAAGGAGCGGGGAGCTACGTTTGTGGAGAAGAAACGGCTCTTATTAATACTATCGAAGGAAAACGGGGGGAGCCTCGCTTAAGACCTCCTTATCCAATTGAAAAAGGTCTTTTTAAAAGACCGACGCTCGTGAATAATGTCGAAACTCTTGCTTTAATTCCTTATATTCTAGATAGGGGAGCGTCTGCTTTTAAGTTAAAAAGTCGAAGTGCCGATAGTTTTGGATTAAAATTATTTATTGTAAATGGATCTGTTATAAACCCGGGCATCTATGAAGCACCTCTTGGAACTACGATAAAAGAATTAATTGATTATGCGGGCGGAATACCAAAGGGAAAGGAGATAAGATGCGCCCAAATTGGAGGTTCTTCTGGGAAATTGTATCTTCCAGAAGATTTTGAAACGTCCTTGGGATATTCCCCTTATCAAGAAATTCCCGTCGGATCCGGATCGGTTCTAATTATCGACAAAAATCAGGATTTAAAAAAGCTTCTTCTTGCTTGGACTGCCTTTTTTAAGCGGGAATCCTGCGGGAAATGCGTTCCTTGTCGGGAAGGAACTTACCAACTCCACTTGATGGCCGAGAAAATTCAAAAAGGAACCTTTAGTTCTGATGATTTAGAAAAAATTAAAGATATTATTTTTACTATGCAAAAAGCTTCTTTCTGTCCCTTTGGATCTTTCGCTACAAACAGTTGGGAAAGTTTCCTAGATCTTTTTCCTGAGGAAGTTGGAAAGATTTAAAATTTTACAAACCAAATCATGTGTCATCCCCGGCGTGTCGACCGGGGATCCAGGAAATTTAATAAATTAATGACGAATAACTAATGACGAATGTCGAATCAATGACAAAGTTTAAAAATCAAAATATTTTAAATCTTTGAAATTTGGATTTGATTTGTCATTCGTCATTTGAAATTCGTCATTTGTAACTGATTTGTCCTAAATCTCCGCTCGAAACGCCGAGAATGACACGCGTAGTTTTATCAACCTTTTAATTCAAAAATGTCTCAAACCCTTCTTACCAACAAAAGAGCAACTTTTGACTACGAGATCCAGGAAAGATTTACTGCTGGAATTGTTTTAGTTGGCAAAGAAGTTAAATCTCTCAAAAACAAAAGAGGAAAACTGGACGGATCCTATGCCTATATTCAGAAAGAAGAAATTTTTATTTTGAATTTTGATATTCCGGAATACCAAGCCAAAAACACGATGGGCACGGTTGAATCCGGAAGAACCCGCAAGCTTTTGCTCAAAAGAAAAGACATAAACTATCTTACTGGAAAATTAAACGAAAAAGGATTTTCCCTGGTTCCCCTCAAAGTTTTCACTTCCAAAGGAAAAATAAAACTCGAACTAGGTCTTGGAAAAGGTAAAACCAAAATCGATAAAAGAGAAACCATCAAAAAGAGAGAAGCCAGGAGAGATTTGGCGAGAGAAGGAATAAAATTTTAAAATAAATTTATCAGTAAAATTCAAAGACTTACGGAACCCTAACACTTTTTACGTTGCTATAACTTGCACATCCTCCACTGGCGTTAAGAACGCAAACCTGGAATTTATAAGTTTTGCCACTTTGCAAATTACTCCAAGTAGCACTCTTTTTTGATGATTTAGATGATCCTCCATCAGAGACATTCATTACTTTATATCCATATGGGGCTTTTCCCCCGTTTGATACCCAGGATAAGCCGGCTTTTTTCCCCGAGAGATTGCCTCTTAGAACCAAAGTATTAACTAAATCTTTTCCTCCATTATTTGAATTAGCTGAAGTAGCGGAGGATGAAGTGACGCATTTTCCCCCGCTGAACACTCTGGAAGAAGAACAGGTGCAAACTGAATTGCTGGTATTCCAATGACCACCCGAATTTTCACACTTGTTGCGACTAGTCGTACCGGTTTTGACCGGTGATGGCTGACTAGGATTAGATGCCGTTGATGTTTCCGCTGTCTCAGTCGGCTGATTCTGATCCTGAATGAGACCGGAAGAATTGGAATTACTGTTAGAATTGTTCTGGTTGTTATTGGAAGCTGGTTCTTTTACGTTAATTTGGCTAGTTATGCTGTTATTATTTGAGGAATTGGTATTTAGATTGGAGTTGTCTTGCCCGTTATCATTACCGTTATTGTTCTCGTTACTATTTGCATTTGAAACCGACTCGGAAGAAATATTTTGAGTTTCCTCTATACCTGCTTTATTAAGGATACTTTGATCGATTGGAAGTTTTTTTATTTGGTCTTCTTTTAGATTGTTAAGTGTCCATTCATCTTTTAAATCGCTTTCTTCAAGTGCGTTAGTGACTTTTCCAACTGGAGTGATAATTAATTTTTCTCCTGTTTTAAGAGAAGCGACGCTCTTGTCTTTATAAACTAATCGTAGATTGTCAGATAGAGCGAAAATATCCGTCTCGTTTTCTTTTATCTTAAGTTCGAAAGCCGTACCTTGTGCATAAACATCCCCATCCCCAAAGGATACTTTGTATTCCTTTCGGTCGTTATTTTTGGCAACTTGATGGTGGGAACTTCCGTCTGTTTGGACAAAATCAATTTTTCCCTGATTGGCGATTAAAACCAATCTTCCAAATTCGCCTAGCCTGACCTCACTTCCATCCTCAATTGACAAAGTGGCTTCGGAACTTTCAAAAGTTCTTATTTCGTAGGAAGGAAGTATGCCAAAAGGAACTGATGGGATTTCTTTCCACCCATCTTTATCATTCTCTCGATATTCTACATTACCCTTTTTCTCTATTACCTTGACCTCGAATTCTTTTCCTCGAGAAACCATGATCCAATACACAACAACCCCAATAACTGCAATTATCAATAAAAATAAAAACCACTTTCGGAAAGCTCTTTCAGCTCCCTGAGAATTATTCATTGAATTTGACCGATTGTAAACGTTAATCATCTGAAAATATAAATTTTACTTCTTGATATAAATCAGGTTATTGTTCCGCCAGAATCAATGGTTTTTGTAAGTTTTTCCACTTCCTCCGTAGGAAACCCTTTTTTCATTAAAATCATTATATTTCTATCTTTTTTGTTCGTGTTCTTGTTACGGGGGAAATTAAAACCCATTCTTCTCCAAAGATATTGTTTTGGTTTAGTAAGAAAAACGAAAACACTGCCAAAAAATCCAACCAAACTTTGGTTATAGGGTCGAAGAAACGCAAAAGCTCCGCAACTGGCCATAATTATGATACCAAGAAAAACCGCCAGTTGTACGTCAGCCATTTGCCAAATTCCTACGCATAAAAGAAATCCCCCTCCAATCCAACCTAATTGTTTTATTGTCAAAGGTCCAACAATTCTGTCCTCGATATCAACATCTTTTGGAACTTTAAAACGCATTTGTTCTTTTTAGTTTTGCAAGTGCTTGACTCTTACTACTGTTCCCAATTGCTTGGGAACAGAGTGTAAAAATCATTACAATTCTATTGTCCTTGGGTCTGTCCTCCTGGTTGCGGAGTTTGTTGACCATTAGGCGCTGTTTGATTTGGTGTGCTATTTGCATTCTTATTACCAGATGTCTTACTGGGAGCGGTCTGGCTGGCTGGTGCGTTAGTTTGACTAGCGGGCGGAGTAGTTTGACTGGCAGGTGCGGTCTGACCAGATTGATCTTGCGGCTGTGCCTTGTATCTCTTGATTGCATCAGTAACTTTGGAATCATCCTTGAGGTCTTCCAAAAAAACCACTTGATCCTTGTTGATCATCATTCGGTCTTGCGGACCGTGTAACTCATTGCCGAGCTTAACCAAAGAAAGCTCCGTTTGTTGTTGACTGCTGTTGGTGTTGCTGTTGTTGTCTCCTTGTTGCAAAACGGGTTTTACTTGAAGGTAGTAGATGTCGGTTAGCTCAACATAAGACAGGCTATGGGTGACAACTTTACCAAAGTAAACTTGTCCGTTTGTCAGGAAAACAGCTTGGTATTTTCCTTGATCATACTTTAGACCGTCCTCCCCTGTTACCATATTAGGACTGGTTGGACCACTTGCTGGCTGTACAGCGACATTTTGATCTGAACCACCGTTCTTTGTCCCTCTAACAATCCAGGCAACTCCTGCCACAACAACCAGAAGGAACACTACAAAAGCGGCTCCCATCATGGTGCTTCCCCCCACTTTTCTTGGCATTTTGAAGTCATCGCCTTTGTAACGATCTTCATAGCCACCTCTTCTTGACTCTTCGACTCCCCTTAAAAAAGAGTCGATTTCTTTGTCTTTTTTTTCTACCATTTGATTTTTTTAATGGTTAGTTTGTTAATTAGTTTGTCTTTATTTAAAATTGTTTACCCAAAAGTCCTTACCATAAAATACCATATTTTTTAATAAATCAAAATTACAAAAAATGGCAGATACGAAAGTATTTTGAGTTAAAAAGCCTGACCAATTTACTTTGAGAAACAATAAAAACTCGAAAATTTACTTACTTTGTTTCAACCAAACTTTCTTTTATTTCTAAATCAACTTTACATAATCTATTAAACAACAATAAAAAATTAGTGCAAAATTTAAAAACAAGTTAGAAAAGAAAAGACAAACTGATGCCTATTGCACGAGCGATAATTTATAACTATTAAAAAAATAACCATGGAACAAGCGGACAAAATGGCGAACTTGGAAAAAGAGCAAACTTTCCTTATGATGAAGCCCGACGGAGTAGTTCGAGGGCTTACGGGTGAAGTGATTAAAAGAATTGAGAGATGTGGACTCAAGATTGTTGCTCTTAAAATGTTTTGGGCGACTCGCGACCAAATAGATGAGCATTATCCCAAAAGCGAAGCTTGGCTCAACCGGATTGGAGAAAAAACCAAGGTTAATTATGACAAGTATGGTCTCGATATCAAGACTTTGGGAACGGAAAATAACAAAGAAATCGGACTAATGGTGCGTGGTTGGCTTTTGGATTATCTGACTTCGGCACCGATGGTAAAAATGGTTATTGAAGGACCTCACGCAGTTGATTTAGTTAGAAAAATGGCTGGTAATACTATTCCCGCCCAAGCTGAAATGGGAACAATTCGCGGTGATTTTTCAGTCGATTCGGCTGCTTTTGCCAATCGAGACAAAAGGGCTATTTTCAATATTATCCACGCCTCGGAAACTCCCGAGGAAGCCAGCCATGAGATAGACTTTTGGTTTGGTCCGGAAGATATTCATGAATATGAAAAAGTGGAAGAAAATACTTACAAATTTGTAAAAAGAGGGTAGGAATAATGAAGCATGAAACATGAAACATGAAACATGAAACATTAAGCTTACTCTTCCTCTCCTTTTCAAGGAGAGGTGCCTATAGGGTGGAGAGGTTGTACTCTAATCTTAAATCGTAATTCTTAAATCTTTATGTCGTCCAAAGACTGCATCTTCTGCAAAATCATCAAAGGCGAAATAAAAACCGATCCGATTTTCGAAAATGAAAATATTTTTGCCTTTAGAGACATTCGGCCTTTGGCTCCAGTACATATTCTGATTATTCCTAAAAAGCACATTGCTTCAATGAATGAACTAGGAGAAAAAGATAAATTGGTGTTGGGAGATATGCTTTTTTGTGCCGGTGAAATTGCTAAAAATCTAGGAATTGCCGAGAAAGGATACAAACTTCTCATTAGAACTGGCCTAAATGGAGGTCAAGAAGTTCCCCACATCCATCTGCATTTGATAGGCGGAGCGAGATTAAGTGAAGGAATACACCCAGTATAGTTCATTAAGTTTGTAAAGTTATAAAGTTTATCAAGTAAGAGCTGAAACGGTCAATTTAAGTTTCTTTACAAACTTTACAAACTTTCTGACGTGATAAACTAATTTGGGCCGTTAGCTCAGTTGGTAGAGCGCAGCATTCGCATTGCTGAGGTCACCGGTCCGACTCCGGTACGGTCCACTTGGGAATAGAGCGGTCGCCTAAGGCGACAGGTCACCGGTCCGGTCCACCAAAATTAGTTCATCAAGTTTGTAAAGTTAAAAAGTTTATAAAGTATATAAAATATATAAAGTATATAAAAAAATTTCTTGACAAACTTGATAAACTTTATAGTTTTAAACTTATTTTTCCCTTGACAAAAGCGTATATATTCCTGATATTACCCTGTTGAAAATCACTGGGGTTTTGCTCCGTGTTTTCAGGTTCGTTAAAATTTTTATGACTAGCAAACAAGGAGGATTAGTTATGGAAAATTCTTGGCTTTTAAGTACTTCGATTATTGTTATTTTTGTTTTCATTCTTTACTTGGTTTGGTATTGGTCTTCGAGTAACAAAAAAATTTCTGGGGTTAGACTTTTTTTCTTGGGAGTTCTTTTGTTTGTAGAAATATTTTTTTCTTCAATGATGCAGTATATTGAAACAACTCAGAAACTATCAAAAGATGTTAATCTTAACGAAGTTTCCCTAAAAGGGGAAAATTATTTTCAAGCTTCGATAAATATTTATTTTAAGGATGGGAGGCTAAAAAATGTTATTCTCATCCCTAACACTACGAAAAAGGAGATGAGTAAATGAATGGACGCGGTATGTATTCAAAAGGAGAGAAGCAAACTCGTTTGGCCTTATTCCTGAGGATCGGTCACTTGATTGAGAATAAGAGAGTACCAACTTCCCAGCTCGAAAAGCTTCTTAAAGGAGGTTATTTGTCCGATCTGCTCGACGCCAATGTTGATCAAATAGATCGGGACAAGGCTAGAAAATTGTACGGCCTTAAAGCCATGGGAATTGAACCTTTGGAAATCCCCAGAAAAAAATCGATTTAGTTTAATGGGATTTAATGCCTCTGATATAATTCATTTGTCAGAGGCTTTTTTATTTTGTGGGATTATTTTTTCGGGGGACACTGTTTAAATAAAGAAAAACTAATTTTTTATTCCAAATAAAATGCCAAAAATAGTGATTGATATTGAAACTGTTGGGGAAAATTTCGATTCAATGGATGAGATTACCAAGGAAGCGCTAACTCGTTGGATTAAGAGGGAAGCGGTGGATGAAGGAGATTACAAAGTGGCTCTCGAAGATCTCAAAAATAGTATGGGGTTTTCTCCTCTTACTGGTCAGATTTGTGCTATCGGAGTTTTAGATTGTGAACAAAACAAGGGAGTGGTCTGCTTTCAAGCTCCAGGGGAAAAGATGGAAGAATTTGAGGAGGGAGATTTTAAATTCAAGCCTATGAGTGAAAAGGAAATGTTGCAGAATTTTTGGGATGGCGCAAGGAGCTATGACACTTTTATCACTTTTAATGGTCGGGGATTCGATATTCCATTTATCGTTGCTCGTTCGGCTGTTCACGAAATAAGAATTTCGCGGGATTTGATGAGCAACCGATACCTCGGAAGCCAGAGAGGCGTTGCTCATATTGATCTTTTCGACCAATTGACTTTCTACGGATCAATACGCCGAAAAGGCAGTTTACATCTATGGTGCCGGGCGATGGGTATTGAAAGTCCTAAACAAGACGGGATCGATGGTGATGACGTAGCAAGGCTTTTTGAAGAGAAAAAATTTGTGGATATTGCAAAATACAATACACGGGATTTAGTAGCCACTAAGAAGCTTTATGAGAAGTGGAGAGATTATATGGTATATTGAAGTTAATTTTCAATTTTGAATTTACAAATTTCAATCAATTTTCAATGATTCAATTTCTTAATTTCTCAAACAATATCTATCCCATGTGTCATCCTCGGCGTGTCGACCGGGGATCCAGGAAAGTAAGACTTAAAATTCCAAAAAACAAGAAACAAATTACAAACAAATTCAAAATCACAAATTCCAAATAAAAAAAATAATGTTTTGTCTCCCCAGGCGACCCGCCTCGGGCGGGAATTTTGAATCCGCCTAGGCGAGACAAGTTTTGGAAAATTGCATCTTGTTTGTAATTTGTTTCTTGGAATTTAGGGTACTGGTGTAGAAATCTTGACTTGTAACCAGCAGTTTGATTAGTGTTTTAGATATAATTCAGGTATATTGTTTTTTAGAAAAAAAAGGTAACCCTTTTAATTAATAATATACCTGATCTATGCCTAAAAAAATTTTTGCCCAAAATGCAAATCAAAGGATTTTAATCGGGCAGGCAAAGTACCTTTACAAATATTTGATAAGGTTAAAAAGTATAAAAGATATTACACTG
>JAJXZR010000014.1 GCA_021779915.1 bacterium | reverse complement strand
ATTAGTAAAGCCCCAAAGGACATAATAATGTTGCCATCAACTGGTCCAAAGGAGTTTATAGCCAAAAGCCACAAAGGATTGTCATAAAACCATCCAATCAGTATCCACGCGCCTAAGGTGGAAAGAAAAAGAATAGATTTCTTAAATCGTGTCGCGACAGACGCAGACACTTCCACTAACCAACAAGATAGTCTGCTCATCGCAACCTCCAAATTTTTAATGAACTTTTCGGTATTTTCACCGACCCTGTATTTTCAACTTAAGTATGATTTTGTCAAGGGGTTTGGGGATTTTCTTACAAGTTTTTTAGAGGGATGGGAGGTCGAACAGTGGTTTGTGTGATTAAAATCTTAATAATAACAGGGAGAGATTGTATGATTTTTTGTATCAAGACGGAAAACATGGAACAGAATGCGACTTTACTAGTTTAATAAAAAATGGCAAAAAGGATGCAAATGGAAAATTCGGCAAATTTTGTAATGGCGATTTCGGAAATAAAACTTAATCTTCTATTTTATGATTCAAATCTATACTGGAAATGGTAAGGGGAAGACAACAGCTGCCCTTGGACTAGCTTTGCGTGCTGTTGGTGCCGGAAAAAGAGTCTTGTTTGTACGATTCATGAAAGACAAAAACAGTTCTGAATTAAAAGCAATGGAACTATTACCTGGTCTGTATGTATATACTTTCGGTCGTTCTGGTTTCTATCACCCCCAAAAAACTAGTGTTGCTGACATAAAAACTATTAGAGAGGGTCTCGAATTTGTTAATAAAGAAATTGTAAAACATTGTTTCGATGTTATTGTTTTGGATGAAATTAACAATACTGTTGATATTGGTTTTATTAAACCAGAGGAAGTAATTAAGGTAGTCAAAGCTGCTACCTTTGAAGAAATAATTTTAACAGGTCGCAATGCGGTAAAAAAGTTAATCAAGGAAGCACATTTGGTAACCAACATGCAAGAGCGCAAACACTATTTTTGCGAAGGTATAGGTGCTCGTAAGGGGATAGAATACTAGTAGTATTAATAAGAATTACTAAAAAATTAATTTTTTAGGATTTTTTTAGTTTAGTATCTTCTCCTTTTGGAGAATTGCTTTTATTCGTCGTACGCCCGAGCCGGAGCTTTCTTCCTTAATAATTCTGAACTTCCCCATATTTTTTGAAGAATCAACATGGGGACCTCCACATATCTCCTCGGAAACTATCTCTCCATTTTTATCAACAATTTTGTATATTTGAACGAGATCTGGATACTTGTTCCAAAACGAACCCATAACTCCTCTTGTACGAGCAGCTTTCTTAGATTCCTTAGTTTTTTTGATAGAAAATCCCATAGCTATTTTTCTGTTAACAAAATCTTCAATTTTTTTAATTTGTTGGGAGGTAAGTTTTTTTGGATAATTAAAGTCAAAACGCAACCGATCGGGGGTAATATTAGATCCAGCCTGATAAATATCGTTACCTAAGATCCAACGAATTCCTGCTAACATTAAATGGCATGCAGTATGAAGAGAAATTACCTCCTTGCTGTCGCGGTCAGCCAATCCTCCTTTGAATTTTATTGTTTTATTGGCTCTAGACTTCTCTTGATGGTCGGCTAATGCCTTTTCGTATCCCTTCTTGTCAATGGCTAGGTTATTTTCTGACGCCAACTCAGCCGTCATTTCTAGTGGAAAACCAAAAGTTTCGAACAAGTAAAATACCTCTTTCCCTGATATAACACCTTCCTTATTTTTATCCCGAGATATTTTTTCAAATTCTATGATTCCCTTTTTAATGGTACTTGTAAATTTAGCTTCCTCCTTTTGAAGCTCTTCCAAAATTTTAGTTTGATTTTGATCTACGGAGATATAAATATTTTTAAATTTTTTTATATATATTCGTCCTAATTCCGACATAATAGGTTTTTCTACTTTCATCTTATAAGCTTCACGTATGGCTCTGCGAATTAATCGACGCAGAACGTATCCTCGTCCAATATTGCTAGGTAAAACACCATCTCCAATTAAATGGATAGCAGCTCTCAAATGGTCTGCAATGATTCGTCCAGATCTTTCTTGATAGAAACCCTTATTTTGTGTAACCAAACTCAAAATTTTTTCCATTACATCGATAAATAAATCTGTTTGATAAATGTTCTTAGCTCGATTAAGTGCAACCGTTATTCTTTCAAGTCCCATTCCTGTGTCAACATTTCTTTTCGGTAGACGCTCAAGAGTTGTCTTATTTAATCGATTAAATTCCATAAATACATTATTCCATATCTCCATCCAATTTTCTGGATCTGTTTTTTTATTTGATCCGACTGGGGGCAATCCTTTGTTAATCCAATAGAAAATCTCAGTATCGGGGCCACACGGGCCTGTTTCTCCAACTGCCCACCAATTATCATCTGATCCCATAAAGGCAATGCGGCCATAATCTAATCCTAAAGATCCCCAAAGTTTCGCACTTTCATTATCACGGGGAGCATCATTATTGCCTTCAAATACAGTAACGCTTATTAAGCGAGGGTCTAGCCCTAACCACTTGTGGGAGGTTAAAAATTCCCAAGACCAATAAATAGACTCTTTCTTAAAATAATCACCCAATGACCAATTTCCTAGCATTTCAAAAAAAGTGCAGTGAGAATCATCGCCGACTTCATTAATATCTATTGTTCGAAGACACTTCTGTATGTTTGCAATGCGGACACCTCCCGGATGTTTCTTACCAAGGAAGTATGGCATCAACGGTTGCATACCGGCAATATTAAATAACAGCGGGGAGTCCTCCTCTGGAACAAGCGGGGCTGACGGAATTATTGCGTGGTCTTTTGCTTTAAAAAATTCAAGGTATTTTGAAGCAATTTCACGAGAATTGTATTTTCGTTCTTTCATAAAATATAAGATAATGGATTGATAGTTGCACAGTCAATAAATATGATAATTTGATTAAATATTCTTAAAAGAGGGAAAATGATAAATTATCCATTCAGATTATTGACAATAGGGTAATGCAATCATAATAATTGAAAAAACCGATTAATTCAAGTTTATTAACTTGCTACCCATTACCCGTTAATTACAAATCGTATTCATTTAACAGGATTAAACTGCACCTCTTGTGAAGACAAAGATACACGAATACTGGTAAAGCTTTTTCTTATTTGAGAAAATCACTAGCCAACCTGTAATGATAGATACATCCTAAATAATGGTGGCAGAATCTTTTTATAATCTACTTCTGATAATGTTAAATATTTTATTAAAACCGGTTTAGATTATTTAACTATTCAAAATTTTATTATTTCAAAACACGAATGTGTTATAACCACATTTCAGTCCAAATAGATAAGTTGCGTAAAAGAGAAACAAGATTAGATAATTTTCTAGCTGGTACAAGAGCTGACAATTTGAGAGATAAAAAAATTAGCATTCTAATTTTCTCTCCATTCGAACATAAAATGTCCCTTTTGGCCCTTGGGGCACTTAGCATATATCATGAAATCAATTCATGCGCTCAAGATTATGCCTGGGCAGATAGAGGATTTTTCTATGATTTTTTGTTCAATAAAAAAGGACATTTAAAAAAAATGTTTAAAAATGTTGAAATGATTTCGTTTGAGCAAAAAATTCCCATTAAAGATTTCGATATTATTGCTTACGGGATGACTTGCCCAGGAGCCATAAAAGATTTTGCAAAATTTACAGAACTTGCAGGTATTCCTTTATTGAGAAGAAATCGTACTAAAATGCATCCACTTATTATTGGTGGGGGGCCTGGGTTTGCAAACCCTGAACCATACGGAGATCTCATTGATGTTTTTATTACTAGTGAAAGAGCAGAAAATTCTGTATGCAAAATACTAAAAATTATTGCTAATCATCCAGAAAAATCAAAAGAAAAATTACTTCTAGATTTGTCACGAATAGAAGGGGTGTATGTTCCAGATGCCTATCTGCATAAATATTTAGATGGACGATTAAGAGCCATAGATCGAATTTCTAAAGACAACGGTGTTTTGAAACCAATTTACCCAATTTCTATTAAAGAATACCCACACCGTTTTTCTAGTAGAATTATAGGATACAAAACTGGTGTTTTGATAACTAACCAAGGTTGTAGGTTTAGATGTGCTTTTTGTCAACTAGGAACCCAATCATTGCGAAATCAATCCTTCAAAAGTATTACAAAAGTTATTGACGAAATGTTTGATAACGGAATAAGAACATTGATTATTAATTCCCCATCGTTTACCCAATTCGATAGAAGAAATGACCTATTAGATTACATCAGGGATAAAATTAACAAACGCAGACGTTGTAGTTTTCAACTATATGTAGGATCTGTCCGAATTGACGAATTAGATTCAGATTATCTAAAACGGCTTTCTTCTTTTTCCAATATAAATCATACCTATCTCAAATATACAAACGACCATCAAAATTCGTTTATTGCAATTGGTCCCGAATTCGGAACGAATCGTCTAATGCGTTTAATGCGAAAAGGTCTCACGTGCAATAAAGTATTGGAAGGGATCAAAAAGGCTAAAAATGCTGGTTTCATAAACTTCCATTGCTACTTTATCTTAGGGATAGAAAGCGAAACAAACAAAGATAGAATTGCAATAGTGAACCTGCTGAGAAAAATGGTGGATATAGCAGGAAAAAAAAGTAGATTTTATCTTAAAATTAATCTTTTTATTCCTACCGTTGGTACCGTTGGACAACGCATGCAGATGAGGAGCATAAAGGATTACGCGAAATTTATTAGAGTTATAGAATTAGCCATCGAGCAATCTTTTACAAGAGAAGAGAGGGAGAGAATAAATATTATTATCTTGGGAGAAGAAAGATTATTGCTTGAAGCTCTTCTAATGCGAGGTGGCAGAAACGTCCGTCCAGTGCTGACTGAGATTCTTACTAAACACAAAGAAGCACCAATAACCGATGAAGAAATACGGATAATGTGTGGGAATAATGGTATGGATTTTGATAACCTTCTAGCTGGATTTCCAGTCGAAGATACTCTACCATGGAAATATGCGTCTGGAGTCTTAGTTAAAGAAGATGACGAGAGATTATTTCTTTCAAATTTCAGAAAAAAGTCTTGTATTTAAAACCATTTTAATTATGTATAACAAAGATATATTAGTATACACAACAAGCAAATGTAACCTTGAATGCCCTTATTGCTATAATAAAAACGATCCAAATAAAAATTTCCTGCGTGATGCAGGGATTAAAAAACGGGTTAGGTTCCTTATCTATGAATTACTAAAAAAGAAACAAATAGAACGTATTATGTTAACAGGTGGAGAACCAATGTTGTCAAATGAAACTTACAACTTGATCAATATATTACGCGAGAGAGTCAGACTGACAATTTATACTAATGGGACGCTTATCTCGTACAGCAGTATCAAAAAACTTTCAGGAGTTGAAGTAAAGATATCACTCCACGGAATTACGGATTCACTTAAGAACCTAAAGTTTTATTCCAGCATAATACCAATATTGGAATCAGCCAAAGTAAAATATGGCTTTATATACTTGTTAAATGCCAAAAATTATACCCACCTCTACTCTGCATATCGTACTTTAAGATCCGCAAGTAAATTAGGCGGGTTTTCTATGAAATTTCAACCCCTTATCATTCCTATAAATTCAAAAGACATAAAAGCTAGAAAGCAACTTTCAATGTATAATCTAAAAGTATCAGACTGGGATTTCCTCAAGAAAGTAATTGAAAAAATTATTTTATATGAAGCCAAAAATCCACTTTCTAACAAAGATCCTATATACCCATTTAACTCAAATGCTAAAAAATATTTTGATTTATTGAGAAACTTCTACTTATATAACCAAAAACCTAACAAGTGTGAAATTGCCCCGATGATTGTAATTGGACCTGACGGAAATATGAGGCCTTGCATGTTTCTTTTTAACAAAATAATATCCGATGTCGCGGAACAAGACACTACTTGCAATCGCATCCAAAATATTAATGATGCAGAAATAATAAAAATGAAACAAGCTAAGTGTTTTTCTGAGCAATGTTTGGGAGCATTAAGACCCATGGAATGAAGAATACAGTCTTTAAAGAAAGAGTTATAATGAAAATAAATTGGATAAATCCTCCAATAACTGGACAACCATTTGTTGCAATTGTTCATATTAATAACTATAAAATTGGCTTTGTATATAACAAGAAAAGGAGGGTTTGGGAACTCCCAGGAGGCCACGTTAATCCTTGTGATAGTTCACTTCTTAAAGCAGCTGTTAGAGAGTATAAGGAAGAAGTAGGTATATGCCCACCAAAAAATATTAAATATTACTTAACTGCCAAAAATGTTTCAAACAAAGAACCAAATCAATACTCATTTTGTCATTTCTTTGTTTGTGAATCTAAAAACAATGACAAAAAAATTAAGAATATTCGCTTTTTTTCGAGTATCCCCGAAAATACTCTGTTTAGTAGAAGATCCTATCAAAAAATAATTGATGAAATATACAGCATGATGCCAATTTGTTCAAAAAACAATCTTCATTCCTGGGAATCTGAATCATTGTAATTTGCAATAAATAAACACTCTTCAGATAAGGAAATCTACCTTGACCCATTGTACTCTAGGAGATTCTCAGATAAAATTAATTAAAGAGTGAGTCGACGAAAAAACCCTTATTCTATTATAATTAGCGCGATTAAAAAATAGATATGCATAATACTAATAATACAAGAGTATTGCTAAATGCCTATAAGTGGCCACCCATATCCAAGAAAATAATTAAAGCAGTTATAAAACATCTTAAAAATGGCTCCCTCGGTGAGTACGAAGAGGATACGGGTCCTCTTGTTAATTTTGAAAAAAAATTTGCAAAATACATTGGCTCTAAATATGCTCTTTTATGTTCAAGTGGCACTTCGGCTTTATTTTCGGCTTATTTTTCAATTAGATTACAACCAGGCGATGAAGTCTTAGTCCCCGCATTTACCTTTGTTGCAACTGTGTCTCCATTACTATTTTTTGGCGTGAAGATTGTGTTTGTGGAATGTGAAGAGGGTAATGGTAATATTGACCCTACAGATTTAGCAAAGAAGATCTCACAAAAAACAAAAGCTGTAGTTATTACGCACAATGGTGGTATACCTGTAGATATTGATCCAATTTTAAAATTGAAAGATAAGTTTAGTTTTTTTCTAATTGAAGATTGTGCTCGTGCTTTAGGATCTGAATATAAACATGAGCGTGTGGGAAAGTTTGGGGACGTATCGTGTTTTTCCTTTCAGGAAAAAAAGGTGGTTTTTGGAGGAGAGGGAGGAATCGCCCTCACCAGTGACAGAGGCATCTATGAACGTATGGTTCTATTAGGACACTATTTTCGTTCTAAAACAAAAACCCACTTAAGTTTGTCTAAGAATGTGATTTTTTCCGCAACCAGCCTGGGATTGAATTTTTCAATTCACCCACTTTCAGCAATAATTGCTAACGAGAGTTTTAATTTTTTAGAATCTACAATAAGTAATAGAGCTCATTCATATAAAGAATTTAAATCCGCTCTTTTAAAGAGAAGAGTTAAATCTATAAAACTGACTCGAATACCAAATTATTGTACAAAAATATCGCATTATCATTATGTCACAAAATATAACTCATCAATTTTGCCAATGATATCAAAAAAAGTCTTTGTTTCAGAACTAAGGAAGCGAGGTGTAGACGCTAGAATAACAGATCATAAACCTTTATATCGTTTTCCCCTATTTCAAAAGGAGGGCAAACTAATGTTTGGACGTTTGGGTAATAATTGTACTCAACCATCTCCTTCTTATGGAACACCCTCAGATCGCTTCTTCGATTCAATGATAGTTTTCCCTCCGATAACGAAAAAGGGGATAATTCAAGAATACGTAAAGATAATTTCTGAAGTCGAAAAAAATTTACACGCTTATCATAAAGACTTTTAGATTTCTTTTTTAGAGTTTCAATATTATCTACACAGCCCTCCCCTAGGCTCTTTTTATTTGATACAATCAGGACATGACTATCAGAAGAAAAATTAACAAAATTCTTAATCTCTCACTTTTTTCCAGGGAAGACAAAAAAGGCGTCGTTGCCTTGGAACAATTTAATACAAAAGAAGAAAAAATCAATGAATTTTTATGAAACTCATTGAATGCAATCATGACCAAAAATTATCATCCAAAACTAAAATTTAAATTGAACATATCTCTCGATGTAGATATGGCTGTGTGTTTTTATGGTAGCCAAAAAATAGGCGGAGTTAATTTTTGGAAGGAAAGGGCGGTTGATCTTTATCCAGAACTGGGAAATATTGATATCGAAAGAAATAATCAGAAGAAAAAACCCAAAAGTTTTTCAAAAATTGGAGACAGAAAAAGGAATTTTCTGGGATATGGCAGAAATATTCAATTCGATAATGCACCTAGAAAGAGAATTTATTGATTTACACGGAAAAATAGAAAAACCGTGGTATCCGGAACACGAAAAATATATTGATCCGCTTCGAGAAATTTGGTTGAAGAGCGAGGATGTAGATTTATGGATTGATCAAAGTTCTAAGTATTTGAAAAAAGTATTTGCAACAGATAGGGGAGTGTAGAAGTCCTTTAAATATGGACCGTTTGGTCCTGTGGCGATTCTCGCTTCCTTAAGTTTGGGCATAAAATTGAAACAATAAAACCTTAACTTGTTCAAGTATTTACTTGAAGTTAGCATGGATATTTGATTTGAAGAAATTTTTTTCTTCAAATGGTCGATATATTTAGGAATTTGAGATTTTTGCAATAAAAAAAGGAACAGATGGTCTGTTCCTTTGAAATTCAAAAACATAGATGTTTTGAATTAATAACTTTTTTTAATTGTGTTGATGGCCTCTTCTTCTGTAACTAACTCTTCCTTTCTCTCGTTCATTGATTTGAGCTTAATCTTCCCGACGCTGTTTTCTTCTTCTCCTATTATAATAACAAAGGGAATTTCTCTTTTTGCAGCATAGATAATCTGGCTTTTCAGTCCCTTTTCTTTGCCAAGGTAAACCTCAGTATTTATTCCTACAGATCTGAATTTTTGGGCAATCCCAAGTATTTTCTGAGAGAGGCTTTGGTCGATTATCGTGATAAGAGCTTTTGCTGTAGAGTTTTTCTTTTCTAGCTTGCCAATTTTTTCAAGAGCTGCAAGCAAACGGTCTACTCCAACAGAAGCTCCCACGGAAGGGATTTTCTCTCCAGTAAAACGCATGATTAAATCATCAAAACGACCGCCCGAAAAAACAGAACCGATTTCTGGACAATTATTGAGAGTGGTTTCAAAAACAGGACCAGTGTAATATCCAAGACCCCTAGCTATTGAGAGATCCAATTTCCAATTTATTTGTGGAATATTGAGATATTCGAGATTTTTAATTATTTCCTCACATTCTTTAATTCCTTCTTCAGCAACGGCGACTCCCTCAAATAAAATTTTCAGTTTCTGAATTAGCTCCTGAGAATTTCCCTTGAGTTTTAAAAACTCTACTATCTTGTAAATGCTCTCCTCCGAAAGAGCTAGTCCGTCTTCTCCAATCTCATTGTGATTTTTACTTTCGAGCTCTTTAACAACTCCTTCTAATCCAATCTTATCTAACTTATCTAAGCTTCGCAGGACTTGACTTGTCTTCTTCTTGTCAAAATTGGCAAAGAAAGAAAGACCGTTTAAAATCTTGCGGTTGTTAAATCTGATGACGAACTCGTTAATTTCAAGATTTTTCAGAGTCTCATACATTAAATTGATAATTTCCGTGTCAGAAAGAATAGAATCGCTACCAACGATATCAGCATCAAATTGGGCAAATTCTCGATACCTTCCAGCTTGAGGACTTTCTTTCCTCCAAACGGAACCGAATTGATAACGCTTGAAAGGTTTTATGAGATCCGCATTGGCTGACACTACTCGGGAAAGAGGAACAGTAAGATCGAATCTTAATGTTACATCTTGATCACCAGCTTTAAAACGATAAACTTGCATTTTAAATTCATCTTTGTCTGTTCCTAAAACCGATGATCTCTCTAGTCCGGGAGTTTCGAGTGGAAGGAAACCAAAACTCTCAAAAGTTTTTCTTATATTACTCACTATCTCCTGCCTAGCAATCATTACTGAGGGGAGATAGTCTCTGAAACCCCCGAGAAGCTCCGGCTTCAACTTTTTTCCTGTTTTCTCTTCTTTAGACATGAATTTTCCTTTCTTATTGCTAAAATAAATAACCTAGATTTTTAAAGAACACTTAAGGATTTTCTTAAAATCTTTATTATGTTTAGTAAACATGAATAAACCAATACATCAAGAGTTTAAGAATTTAAGTGCTTTTTTTCTAGAATATCCAAGAGTTTTTTCACAGCCTCTTTGGAATTTTTTGCTGAAACTATTCTTAATCTTTTTCTGCTGTCTAAATGTTCCCCAGCAAGTCTATCTGACCATCCCCCTGACCCTTTGACTGCAACGATAGGGATATTTAATTGATAGGCTACTGCAATCTCATTTAATGTTCCAGAACCTCCAGAAACTGTAATAATTCCATCACAACTATTTACAAGTACATACTCTCTGCCTCCGCCTCTGCCCAAACCACTTGCTATTATAACATCTGTATTTCCATTTTTATCCCAAATTTTTTTACCATTTTCGTAAGTTACACCTACGGTCATACCTCCTGCCTTCTTTGCTCCTCTGGCAGCGGCCGTAGAGAGAGAATCGGAATCTTTTTCTGCGCCATAGAAAGTTATGTGTCCATTTCTTGCGATCAACATACCCACCTCCTCAGCAATTTTTTCAACTTTTTTTGAATAATTTGTGTCTGCAGCAGATCCCATAACACCAATTTGGTATCGTAAGCAGGTCTTTTTCTTTGATTTAGATTTCATTACCATATCGCTTGATTCCTGATTAAATATAACAATAAGAATATATTACTCAAATATAAATTTTAGAAATTTTTAAAAAAGAAAGACCCGTCCTTAGACAAAGGACGGGTGTTTTTGGTAAACTTTTTTATCTTCACGCAAGTTCATGACAAGTGTCGTGAAGAAAACTCCGAACTCTTGTGTCAATCCCAGGAAAGAACCTCTGTCTGATACTTATTGGCACAGAAACCAAAGGACGAACTCCAATAAGATCACCAATTCGGATATCTTTTCCATTGTTCATTTTTTCCAAAAGAGTAAAAAGCTCCAAAGCTTTTTGCAAGCAGAAAAGAGATATTTTATTCTCATATTCTTTGGGTATGCTCGCCCAATCTCCCATGGGGGAAAACGGAAGAATGTAGGGAACACTGTATGAAGCTCCGTCATAATTGAAAAACGGATAATTTTCTCCGTGGACTGAAACACCTATTACTCTGCCACAGTTTGGTGCAAAAGGGAAAAAATCGTGATCGGGCATCCAATCTATAACGTGGTTTATTTCACTAATCACTATTAACTCTTCTGAAAAATGCCTACGAAGTGATGCAAGTGAATTAGGAAACATAAATCCTAATACCACTGCTGACACTTTTACTTTTGCCTCTTTGAATTTTTTGAGGACATGAGATAGTGTTCTGCCGGAAAAAGAACCATCCTCAACAACAATAACTGGACGATCGGATATGAGTGTCTTAATTCCCATTATCTGTTCATCTATGGTTGGACATCCGGGACGTGACCCAATTCCAAGTAAATTTCCTTCGAAATCTATGAGCCTATTTACTTCAAGGACGAACCCTCTTCTTGGGGCGGCAATATCTAAACAGGAACTGACAACAACAGCATCCTTTACTAGAACCTTCCTTAGGTCGTGAGCTTTAGCAAGAATTTGCATTGCCAATTCTTCCATGTTCATTACAAGTAAATTAGCATAAGGATGAGCTTCACTAATCATCTTTGCTAATTCATCTTGAAATTCTATAAAAAAGGGATCGTTCTGCTCGGGAGTTTTAATACCCAGTTGTCTGAAAGATTTAATCTTTGATCCAAGATCACAGACCAAGATGTAAGTGCCCTTAGTTTCTTGTTTTTCACAGTGGGATTGCATCTGAAGTTCTCCTTGTTTGGAAAGTACTGCCCGTAAAAAACGGGATTATCCATTCTTATTGCCAACTTAATTAATTGTCAAGCAAGCAAGTAGGGAAATTGAAGAATTTTGTCAAAGAAATATAAAAATAAAAAAGAGCTAATTACTTTTTTGATTTTGAAAACGAAAAAGTGGTGAGATTTTATTATGTTGGAGATCATAGTATTTATAGATAAAAAAGTAAATAACGAGAAGTATATTTGTTTTAACCAATAAAAAAAGACGGCTTTGTTTTACAAAGCCGTCTTTTAGATTGTGAGGAGAGTTGATAAGTTGATAATAATATTGATCAAATATCTTCCGACCTCAAATATTCCAAGGTTACGCAAGCTCCAATATAGGCAACTTACGACGGTACTACTGAAGAAAATAACAAAGTCTTTTTTCTCCAGGGGGCTTAAGTCTCCATGACGGAGGTAAACTGTGGTTAGAAAGGAATCTCCAAAGATGGAAAGTGCGAAGAAAGAAAGCGTATTGCCTCCATTTTCTAGGCACCATACAAGGATGTTTAATCCTGTGTTCCATATCTTTTGAAAAAAACCTTTCTCCTTGGCAATATTTCCTTTGATTAAGGCTAAAACGTCGACTGTTAGCCAATCTTTCTTGCTCCACACATAAAAAATGAGGGCGCAAAGATTGATCAGCAAAGCCCCAAAGGACATAATAATGTTGCCATCAACTGGCCCAAAGGAGTTTATAGCCAAAAGCCACAAAGGATTGTCGTAAAACCATCCAATCAGTATCCACGCGCCTAAGGTGGAAAGAAAAAGAATAGATTTCTTAAATCGTGTCGCGATAGACGCAGACACTTCTCTTAGCCAACTAAACAGTCTGCTCATCGCAACCTCCAAATTTTTAATGAACTTTTCGGTATTTTCACCGACCCTGTATTTTCAACTTAAGTATGGTTTTGTCAAGGGGTTTGGGCAAAATTCTTACAAGTTTATAGAAATGTCCTACTTTGCGAAAAATAGTCAAGCTCAAATATATGATTTTTATTTTTATTAAACCTGAAAAATCAGAACAGAAGATGTTTGCCAGTCTTTTAAAATTTATCTTGATTTTCAGTTTATATTTTGCTTTTACAAAATAATTATTAAGGATTTAGATGAAGATAAGAAAATAAATTTAAAAAATGATTAAAGAGAAAACAATTTTAAGTCGAATTCTGTCTAAACTGGAAAATATTGAAGGGGAAATAAGTGGCATGAAAAAGGATATAAAAGATACGAAGGGAGATGTAAGTGTTATGAAGGTAGACATGAATGGCATGAAAGGTGATATAAGTAATATGAAAGGAAAAATAAATGGCATGAAAGGAGAAATGAGCGATATGAAAGGAGAAATGAGCAATATGAAGGGCGAAATTAAGGGTTTAAAGGGGGAGATGAATGAGATGAAAGGGAGTTTTAAGAGAGAAATAAAAATTGCTGTTAAGGAATTGGAGGAAAGAATTGACAAAAAAATGGAGGATAGGTTTGAATCCTTTGCTATTATGGTTAAAAGGGGGTTTGATGAGGTCTATAAAAGAATAGACAATGTTTTAAAGAGAGTAGTTTCTGTCGAGAAAAAAGAGAAACAAAACTCCAAAAGAATTTTGTTTGTGGAGAACGATCTAAGATCTCTAGATTCCGGTCATAATCGAATCCTAAAAAGAGTGGCTTCACTGGAAGCTAAGTAAACAGTTTTTATTACTTATTATATTCTAAGGGTCGCACTTGCTTATTGAACTAATGAAGCAAATTATTAAACTTAGAAAACTTAAAAAATCTGATTTACCCTTTTTTCTTAAATGGTGGAAGGACGAAGAATTGGTGAAATTAACCAGCGGAATTTATGAAAATGATGATGAAATCTTAAAGGAATATTTTTTCAACATGCTTGATTCAAAAAAAGATAGTCATTATGTTATCCAATATAATTCGAAAGTTGTTGGGAATATTTCTCTTACACACAAAAATAAAAACACTTTTGAAATGCACATCGCAATTGGCGAAAAACAATATTGGGGAAGGGGTATTGGAGCCATCTCAATAAAAAAGATTCTTAAAAATGCCTTCACAAAACTTGGTTATGCCAAAGCTTGTATAGAAGTGAGACCCGACAACAAAAGGGCAATCGAGCTTTATGAATTTTGCGGGTTCAAGAAAATAGGATTAAAGGAATATCCTCAAAACAAATATCAAAGGATTGTATTAAAAATGGCATTAATGAAAGAAAATTTTATTGCATAAAATCTTAGAAATTACTCTAACTCCCTATGAAACTTATCAAAATAACAGCCAAATCAATAGCAAAATCCCGATTAAACAGGATATTAACTTGGTGTAATGATCCTGAAATATCAAGGTTTTTCAAATCCAAAACTAGGACGATGGAAAGAATTTTGGAAATATTGTCGGAGTCTAAAACCTACAATTTTATGATAAATGAAGACAACCAAGACATCGGATATATTTTTACGACAAATTATGGCAATTATGCTTACCTCACTATTATGATCGATAAAAAACACTGGGGCAGAGGTTACGGCAGGCAGGCAATGATTCTGATTGAAGATAAAATCCGTAAGCTAAAAACCAAAAAAATTATTCTTGGATTATACAGGGAAAACAAAAGAGCGTTTAATCTTTATAAAAGTCTTGGATATAAACAAACCAAGAAAGGAAATATAATAACGATGGAGAAGAAGCTGTAGTGAAGCAGAATAACATCATCTACAACTATGACTAGAAATTCTCATCCAAAATATATTAACCCGCTTCGAAAAATTTGGTCAGAGAATGAAGATATTGATTTATGGCTTGATCAAAGTTTTGAGTATTTAAAAACCCCTCGTGACAGAAAGGGGAGTGTAGAAGTCTTTTAAATATGGGCCATTTGGCCCTGTGGCGATCCTCGCTTCCTTAATTTTGGGCATAAAATTGAAAACAATAAAACCTTAACTTGTTCAAGTATTTACTTAAAGTTAGCATAGATATTTGATTTGAAGAAATTTTGGAGGGCGGTTGAGGATTTAATAGTCGGTTTTGTGCTTAAAATTGGAAAATTTCGTAGAGATAAATAAAAGCCTCAGTAACATAATTAGTAAACTGAGGCTCGAGTCACATTTTTAATTTTTTTAGTTCGTTACAAAGACAATGAAAAACCCTTTGTACGCTTATTTCTTTCATGCACTGCAAGGTGTTTGGATTTGAGCATCCGTTTGCATTTCCTGAAAAGCACGGTGCACAAGTTAATCCCAAACTTATTTTTATTTCTCTTTCATAAGAATAAGTCTCATGTTCAGGTTGTGGGCCCCAAAGCGAAATTGTTCTTTTGCCGAGTCCCAAGGCAACATGCAGCCCGAAAGTATCGGCCGAAATAACGATGGGGATATGATTTATCAGAGAGACAAATTGGCTCAAGGTGTTATTATAGCCCGTGAAGATGAGATTATTAAGTGGACTCACACTATTAAGTCTAGCGATAACTTCATAAGCATCGATATCATCTTGACCAGCTAAAACCAATAATTTCAATTCCGAACGATGTTTTTGGCATATCTTAGCTAGCTCATAAAAATATTGAGGTGGCCAACGTTTGGCGCTATGTTTCAAACTACTTCCTATGTTAAGACCTATTGTCATTTCCGTTTCTGATATGCCTCTTGCCTTGAGAAATAATCTTGCCCATTTATCGTCATCTTGATTCCTCGCTAAGTCATAGGACTGTTTTTTCCATTTCATCCCAGACACTTCCAGAAGAATTTGTTGCATGGATTTCTTGTTTTTTCTTCTACGAAAAAAATCGTCAGTTTGCAAACGCAAGAATTCCGTAGCTGAATTTGAAGCCGAAGAGAGGTTGCCCAACTTATTAGCAACAAACCCTTTTTTCTCCGTGTCAAAATTGCTAACAAAAGATAGATAAATAGGATTAGATTCAAAATTGATGATTTGGCTGTAAGATTGCATTCCAAGAACAATAAGACTTTCCCAAGTTGTAGGATATACTCTGTCCACGCTTGAAAAATTATTATTCACCAGTTCAACAACTCGTTCATTGGTTAACCATTGGATTCGAGAATCTGGATTGTGATTCTTGATTTCTTTTGTAACCACACTTGCACGTAAAGCACTACCTAGCCCACCGGCTTCAATCATAAGAATGTTTCTTCGAATGGGTTTATAAAATTTACAACCGTTACAGCTGAAGGTAGCACCTTTCTTCTGGTTAATACATGGCTTGTAACCTTGCCACTCCTTACAATTATCATGAAAGACGTACATCTTCGTATCTCCTTTTTCAAAATGTTTAAGTGCTTGTCAGAGATTCTCCTTACTTTGACAAAATACTGTATCGCATGTTTAATAAAAATACAAATAATAAAAATTAAACTTTAAAAGCATGAAAATAGACTTTCCTTTGCCAACAGATAATGAGTATCACCAATATTGTCCAAAGTGTCATTCCGAAAAAATAAATCGTATCTTTGAGGAAGAAAAAACATTTTATTTATGTGATCAATGTGGTAACAAATCTCCCAGGCTTATTGTTATTGACCCTAAAACCGTTTGGTGGGTGGATACAAATACCAAAGAATATTGGCACGAAAGTGTAGGTGTTTTTGTTTTCAACAAAGAAAAAAAAGCTCTTTTCTTCGAGCGGATTATTTATCCTTTCGCAT
>JAJXZR010000028.1 GCA_021779915.1 bacterium | reverse complement strand
AGAATGTGTGTTGCTAAAAATAAAATCGAGGAAGTTGCTTTTTTAAACTATGATTTTTTGTAAAAAATCCCCTAGTTTAAAAAAGCAACTTCCTCGCTTTTATTTTTAGCAACACACATTCTTAAGCTCTTCAATCCATTTTTGAAAAAAAAGAAAAAATAAAATAGTCTTAAGTGCACGTTAAGAATAATTAACTCAAATGAAAAACAAATTATCCACCATTCCATTTCTGATCGTTGTTGCCTTGTTTTTCTCCGGTTGCATGGAGAATTCCGCAACCAACAGCAACCAAAATATTTCGACAAATTTAAACACTAATCAAACTCCCATGTCTCAAACCATCAACAATGGACAGGATATTCCTATCGATACGGAAGGCACGATCGATTCTTCTATTGATCTTAGCCAACCTCAAACACCTCCTCCTCCAGCTCAACAACAAACACTTCCGCCTAATCAGCCTAATAATCAGCCGATGGAACAGCCTCAGCCACAACAAAATATGAACACCAACCAAAACGCCCCCGCAAGCGACACTTCCAGTACCCCTTCCGCCCCTACCGACAATGACGTAACGAATTATACCAACAAATATCAAGGGGCAATCATTAAGACTAGTATGGGAGATATTCAAGTTAAATTTTACAACACCGACTCTCCAAAAACTGTGGCTAATTTCTTGAAACTTGCCGACAGTAAATTTTATAACGGGGTAACTTTTCACCGAGTTATCAAAGATTTCATGATTCAAACTGGAGACCCCAATTCCAAAGACAGCGATTGGTCGAATGATGGAACAGGAGGGCCAGGATACTCTTTCCCTGATGAATTTAACAGCCACAAACTGGTTGAAGGATCGTTAGCCATGGCTAATTCCGGTCCCAACACCAACGGATCACAATTTTTCATCGTTACCACCAAAGCCACTCCCTGGCTTGATGGAAAACACACCAATTTTGGAGAAGTAACCAAAGGAATGAGCGTAGTTAAAGCAATCGAAGCAGTTAAAGTCAACCCCAACGACCATCCTCTGGAAGATGTGAAAATTAACAAGATTGAGCTTCTGACAAAATAAACTCAACAAACTAAACATTTTTATAAAGTTGTGTTAGATGTGAGAAGCGTAGATATTCTTTAACAATTTGTTTAAAACCGTTTTTATCGGAATGAAAGGGGGAAGAATGCCAGAAAAGAAAAAGGTTAATTTAAGTCCAAAAAAGCCCAAGGAACGTCCTCTTCTTATAATTCCTAGTTGGGACATGGAAAAGATTAGTGCAAATATCAAAATATGCGTCAAATATCAAGAGATGGTTGGTATTTGCATGGCTTGCCACAGCCTTTACTTGGTGCATGAAGACTACATAAAGCCGGAGTCTCTGTATAATTTTAAGTGTATGGGCGGTTATGAGCAAAAAGCTTTTTTGAACGCGATCAGTTATGTCAATAATGTCCTTCCCCCCGTCGAGCCCGACGATCTTTTCTCTGCCGGCATAAAAGATTTTACTGGGGGTCTTTGTTGCCTTTGTTATGCCCTTAACAGAAATGGTGACAAAATAAGACAAGATCAGATTGATGAGGGTAATAGTCCATGCTTTGGAAGTAGGCTCGACAGTTGCCCTTACAAAGGTTGTTCTCACTACCAAACTTGTATCGTAAAAAGGTCAAGATTTACCACTTGGCACAAGAGAGTTTTATACCTACAAAACAAAGGACTTTACACATATGAGATTCGCGATCGTTAACCAAACCTAGCCCAGCGTAACTACGCCAGGGCTTTTTTTATTGGAAAATTACCTCACAAGGTCAAAGGAGTTTAATAATTTTCCATCAATCGTGTAAAGTTTCAAATTAATTTTTTTGCCATTCACGTTCACAATAAGATAAGATTTCCCTTTATAAGAATAATCCGAAAGCCCCGATCCTGCCGTATCATCGTCAGTGCTGTCAGTGTCTCCTTCGACAATTTGATAAATTGAACCGACTTTTTTGCGTGTATGAATGTGCTCATGACCATTAAAAACAGCTGTTACATTATATTTTTTTAGGATATTCCAAAGGGCGTCTCGTTCTTTGGGATTGGCATCTAAACCATCTTTGGTGTTTTGAGAAGTTCCATAGGCTGGTTCGTGGAAAAAGACAAAAGTATTTTCTTTGTCGGTATTTTCTAAAAGATCTTTCTCTAGCCATGCCCGCTGTACTGAGTCAACCAAATGTTCGGAAGGTTTTTCCGAATCCAAAACCACAAAATGAGAATTATCGTAAGAAAAAGAATAAGTCAGTTCCGAAAAGCCACTGGGGCCATTAGTGGGGAGACTAAAAACTTTTTGCCACGTAGCGTCAGCCGCACTTCCACCAGTTCTATCATGATTTCCCACCACTTCATAAGTCTTGCTCGCAAGCGGACCCAAAACATTTTTCCACTGGGTCAACTTCGTTTGGCACTTGCTGGTTCCATCACAGCTACTAAGCAAGTCTCCCATTACAAACATAAAATTTATTTTTTCTTTGCTGATAGTTGCAACGGCTTTTTGATAATTTCCTTTTGAATTATTTGGATCAAAAACTTTGGTATCTCCAAGAACACCGAATGAAAAATTGTCATTAATATTAATCGGGGGACTTGGGGGAACTGGGTTTTCAATAGTTTTCAAAACCGAATTCGTATTGTTATTTGCACTGCCGTTTATATTATTATTTGAATTATTTGTTTCAGGCGTTGTTCCAGGAAGGATCGGTTGTGTAACGAACGGGGTTTCTGAGGGTTTGCCGGTTTTGGCATCAATAAAAATTTTTTTTGGAGAAAAATTGCCAGATTTAATCACTTTCGCATCAAAAGTCCAGACATGCATTCCGCTGTCTTTTTTATAGGAAAGAACGAGAGAAATAGGTTCTAATTGATTTTGTGGACTATCGGTCGAATTGTTTTTTAAGTAGTCATTGCCAATAGTATAAGCAACCTCGGAAGATATTTTTATTTTGGAAGGATCAATAAAACCATCGTTTGAAGTCATTTCTTTGGGAACTTCTTTTTTGTCGACTAACTGATTGCTTCCATTCAGAGAAACTTCAAACATCTTGTCGGGTAGGGAATCGGAGTAAAATTTAAAAGTACGTTCCGAAGAATTTTGGTTACTTGCGTCAAGCGGAAGATAGAATGCTAGCTTTGCATCTGATTTCCAAGTTTTAGCCAACTCGAGAGCAGGATTTATCGCTCCCAAATCTCCGAAAGTAGCGGAATTTAAACTATATTTTGTCGCATAGTCAATCTCTTTCTCTGCTCCAGAGTTAGAATTGACCTGATTAAGACTGTCTTCTGTAATAGTGGCAGGATTAGTAGGCACTTCGGTACTGTTTGCGCTACTTGATGTTTTTTCCGGTGCTTTTTGACTCGAAAAGGATTGTTGAAAATAAACATAGACAACCAGTATCAAAACCACGACCAACACTACCCCTGCGATTAAAAGGTTTTTTTTATTTTTCACCCCGAAAAACGAACTTGTTGGCTGTTTTTGATCAAGATTTAAATTCGGATCTACTTTATCATCCATATTTTCGGGATTTGGTGAATTTTCTAGAAAATTATTGAATTCTGTCACAATGCCTTTTTAGTATTAAACTATACTTAGAGTTATTTTACCCTTAATAAATTTTAAAGTATATAAAAAATATTATCTTTATTGTTAATATTCACTTTTGCAGAAAAATAAAAGTTAGATTATATTTACTACACATTAATAGTTAAAAAATTAATAATAAAAATAAAAAACTATGAAAAAAAATCTCTTCCTGCCGTTGCTTATAATTGGTCTTTTCTTTGGGGGGGCAGGGTTTACCTTTGCTACCGAAAACACCCTGCCAGCATCGAATGATCCTTTCTGGAGCATTATGAGCAATCTTAACCGCCCCGATGATTCTACTTGTCAAGCCAAAACTGAAGCATTACTTGCTTCTCTGGGGCTTCCCGGAGGATCAGAGAGAGCTTCCGCCACCTGTACTGGAGTAGCCGGAATAATGCAAATGCAAACTAGCTTGGAAGCTTCTGGAGTTTCCACTAATCTTTTTTCGCAGACTGATTGGCACCACGTAAATGATTTATATTTCGAAAAGACTGGCTTAGGAAAAATTGAATTCACCAAAGAAATTGATTTTATGAGCTATGATTTCATGGTTTTTATTCAAACTTTCGGCGACAGAATGAGCATGCAACAAAATCAAATCTCCCTCGATGCAGACATCGTTGAGAGTTTGCGAACCGCCGGAGCAATCCTCACAATGTACAATGTTTCCAATTTTACCGATCCTGAAATATTAGTAAATGATACCACCGACACTGGAGGAGTTGTTTCCAACCTTGTTTATGACCCAACTGCTAACACTATTGTTTTTGACGCCGCTCACTTTACCTCCTTCAAGGCAGTAGAGAAGGGATCGGGTGCCACTTCTTCTGTTTCAAATTCGAAAAAGCCGAAGATATCCGAAGTTGTGTATAGAAAATATACAGACAAAAATGGAAATAAGAAGATTAAAGTTGAAATAAAAGGAAAACATTTCAGTAAGGATGCTTCTATTAAGCTTGGTCACCAAACCTTGGCCGTTAATTGGAAAAATAGCCGAAACATTGAAGCTTCCTTTACTTTAAGAAAAGTTTTGAAAGGAAATAACAAAAATCCAGTAAATCTCAAAGTTATAAATCCTGGCGAAAAAGAGAAAAAATTTCACAAAAGGATAGATGTCACAAAAACAAATGAGGAACTAAATTAAAAATAAAAAACTACCGATTTTTTTCGGTAGTTTTTTAAAGCACCTTAATAAATTGAAAAATCTCAAAGGAGGATGTTATGGAAAATTTAGCAGTTTCTTCACCAAATCGAGTGTCTATTTTCCAACAAAGACCGCTTGTCCTGACAAAAAAAATTATCTTTGACGTGTTTGGGGAACACAAGATTAAAATCGCCGAGCTCTCCCGACCCTTGCTTTTGCTCTCTTTCGGAGGAGAAACTTATTTGGACGAATTTTCCCGATGGCAAAATCAAGGATGTAAATCTTTCGAAAAATGTTCTTCTACCGCAAAGAAAGAAGGATTGGTGGAATTTTCCTGTCTTCTTTGTCGATTTTTTTCCTAGAAAGAAAAAAGATGAGAGAATTTTTATACAAAAAGACGCTTTATAATCAAAGCGTCTTAAAAATTTTCTTACACTTAGTATCAATAATTATGGCTCAAGAAAGAAAAATCCTACTCGGACTAACAACTACCCCAGGATCTGATTGGAAAGAAAAGACCAATGAAATTGTTAAATATAATCTCAAAGAAGTAGCTCTCTTTCCAACTTTTCTGAAAATTAAAGACAGAAAAAAACTTTATCAACTGCTTGAAAAAACGCCCCTTCAAAATATTCCTCACGTTCATTTGCGTGACGATATGGAAGATTGGGAAATAAAATATTTTTTAAAAAAGTATAAGACCCAGGTTTTTAACATTCATTCAAAAGAAAAAGATGCTCTCTACCTAGAAAAAAATCCTTCTCTTTCTTCCAGATTTTTTGTCGAAAATGCAGACATTCTTCCGAAATCTTTTTTTGAACTGGTAGAAAGATGCGGTGGAGTTTGTCTTGACGTTTCTCACTTTTATGATTTCGGGGTTCTACAAAAAGAAAAAACTTATCAAGGATTTTTGGAGTTTCTTAAAAAAACAAAAGTTGGTTGTTGTCATATTTCGGCGATTCAAGAAAATCCAACCGTTCAAACCAACCTGGGTTCTGGAAAAAAAACCATCGCTTACTCCAAACATTTTCTCCACAAACTTACTGAACTGAATTACGTTAGGGAATACAGGTCATATCTTCCCGAAATTATCAGCATAGAACTGGAAAACTCTTTTGAAGAGCAACTAGAGTTTAAAGAATATCTTAGAAAAAACATTTTTGATTAATTTTAAAGGATTAAAAACACAAAATGGGTAGCAAAATAAAGACTTTGAAGAATTTTTATCTTCTTGTTTTAGGAGTTCTAGTACTACTCATGATTTTCACTCCCTGGTTGATAACTAGAGGCTTTTCTTTCTTTGACGAAGAGTTCTCTGAAGTCGTTTCTCTTGCCTTATTGTCTTTAGTCGGCTTTTTTATATACTATCTTTATCAAAAAGAAGCCAAACAACAAGAAGAAGCTCTTGTTGACGCACAAAAACACATCGGTAAAATAAATCTTCAAATTGCTTACTTCAAAGACACTTTCTGCGACATTAAAAAATACCCTAGAAACAAAAGCGAATTAAAATACATTTTCGATACTTTTTCCCAAAAAATATTAGGTTCAGTCAATGTTCCTTGGGTTCTTTTTAGAGTTGTTGATACTCAAAAAACAAAAACTTTAACTGAATTTTTTCTGCCAAGAGGCGTAAAAGAAAAAAATTCAGCTATCGTATACCCCAATATCGGAAACAAAAGTTTGATTAAAAATAACGGCAAAAGTTACCTGGTGTTTACTTCCAGTCAGGACAACTTTAATGTCAAAGCTTTTTCCATTGTTCCTAAAAAAGCAATCAGCGAAGACGAGGCGATCCTTCTAAAAAGAGTTGCCAGTGATTTAGAAATGATTTATTTAATTTATTCATCTTATTGTCAAAATGAAAAAGACACTAGATAAGATTTTCAAATATTTCAGAATGGAAATTGAAGAAATTTGTTGATATATGAATTTCGATTTTAAATATTGTCTTTCTGTGTCATCCCGGGCTTGACCCGGGATCCAGGAGAATAGTATTAATTAGTAAGATATCATTGTGTTTAGTTTTTTAAAAATGCACTTCAAAATAATATTCTATTAGTTTAACTGGATCCCCGGTCGACACGCCGGGGATGACACATTTTTCAAAAACTAGGGGATTTCCTATAAGAAAATCATAGTTTTTGAAAGCCTTTCCTGTCTTTTATTTTTAAATGGAAAAAGATTGACATTCTCCGCAAAAAGAAATTATTGCAAAAATAATAATTAAGCTAAAAAATTGGAGGGAGAAGATATAAAAAATAGAAGAAAAAGAGTTCAAGTTTAATAATTTAACTAAATGGTGAGAAGAAGAATATTGCCAATTGTTTCTTTGTTAGTTTTTCTTGGCGTTGTTTTTTTCTTTCTTTTATTTATAAACTCTCATCTAGAAGAAAACAAAAATTGCGCCCTCTGGCAAGTTTTAATAAACAGCCAGTCCTGCAAAAACAATTTTTCTTTAACAGATAACAACCCAACAAAGACTCCAGAGGAAAAAATTTTTTTCGCTAGCAACAGCAATAATTCAAATACTCGAAATGAAAACAATAACAAAAAGGAAAATATCGATAAAACGCAATGTTCCGGTAAAACTTCTTGCCAGGCCAAAGTTATTTACGTTATTGATGGAGATACAATCTATCTTGCGACTGGAGAGAAAGTCAGATATGTTGGTATTAATGCTCCCGAAATCCATCACCCTTATAAAAAAGTTGAATGCTTCGGGAAAGAAGCTTCGCAAGAAAACAAGAATCTCGTCGAAGGAAAAAATGTAATTCTTATAAAAGACATTTCGGACAAAGATAAGTATGGAAGACTTCTCCGCTATGTATACGCCGATGATATTTTTGTAAATGATTTTCTGGTAAAAAATGGTTACGCTCTTGTCTCCACTTTCCCCCCAGATGTAGAAAATAAAAATCTATTTTTGGAATCGGAAAATTATGCCAGAAAAAATTATTTAGGCTTGTGGTCACAATCCACTTGTGCAGGAAAAAAATAATTTTGATTTAATTTTAAAAAGACCCGATTTGTTCGAGTCTTTTTTGTTGTTTGTTTAATTTCTTATAAATGATGGGGTTTTGGAGGAATCCATCTTGACCCGAAAGACACATATTGAGTGGTGGTTTCCAGACCAATCGCTGATGCTCTTACAGAAGCCTTTGAACATTTCTTCTGTAGTTCTTTAAGAGGCTTGCATTTGAGCCCGCATTTGTTTTTGTCTTCGTTTATCTTTGGACAGTTTATTCTCTTGCATATCGATTCGATCATAATTTTCATACCCCTTTTTCTTGCAGATTTTTCTCAATTTTGGAGTCAGCCCAATTTCTCTAACTCCTGGACAACCACCTAAAACAAGTCCGCATTCGCGCCAAGCGTGGCAAATCTTGCAATGAAACACCCTAACTGTCTTAAAAACTAAAGACATAACAAAACCTCCCTAGAATTTGATTAAAGTACTTGTTTACTTTTTAATACACCTGATAAATTTTCTTTTCAAGGAAATTAGGGTTTAATTTTAAAACTTGATTCCTCTTCTCTTCATTAAAAAATAGTTGTAATCTTAGTCAAATTTCTGAATTTAAAATTTATTCCAAATTATATTTTCAAATTTCAAATTATTTTATAATGTTTTACAAAAAAACCTTCCTATCACTACTCATACTCATATTTCCTCTGACCTCGGTACTAGCTCCTCCCGTTGTCAATGCTTCAGTTCAGCCAGGGCAAGTTTTGGTTAAGTTTAAAACAACCACGGGAGATAAAATAACTGTTTTTGCTTCTGTTCATAACCTGACTAATTTAAGTCCAAGCAATCGCTTGTCTAAAAGCAACTATGTTCTTTTTCAAATTAACGACAACCTTGATGTCAACGAAAAGGTTCTTGAATTAAAAAAAGACCGTTTAGTAAGGTTTGCTCAGCCCAACTATGTTTTTGATGCATTAAAAAAAGCCAAAACTAGAGAGTTGACAAAAGACCGTTTTATGAGTAAAGAATGGTGGCTTTATAATAACGGTCGAATTGGATCCGCGGGATCTGATTTGGGAATTGCCAATGTTTGGTCAAAAGAAAACAAAAGTTGGAGGAATATTCCTATTGGAATTATTGATAGCGGAATTAATTTAAAAAACAATGATCTAAAAAAGAATATTCTAAAGGGATATGATTTTGTCCACGGTACTGGAAAAACAATGCCAGATAAAGAAGGTCACGGAAGCTTTATCGCTGGTCTCATTGCCTCAAGAGTAAATAATAAACTCGGCATTGCTGGACTCAGCCGTCTGAACAAATTAAAGATAATGCCTCTCAAGTTTAATTTTACCACCGACGAAGCAACCGAGGCGATTACTTATGCAAAATCAAAGGGGGTTAGAATTATTAATGCCAGCTGGGGCACAACCGATTTCGATCAAGCTCTTTACGATTCTATTAAAAACTTTGATGGCCTAGTTGTTACCGCTTCCGGAAACGATGGAAAAGAACATACTGAAAACAATAAATTTTACCCTTGCGATTTCGATTTGGAAAACGTAATTTGTGTTGGAGCTAGCGACGCTTCAGATCAAATGGCAAGTTACAGCGACTGGGGGGTAAATGTAGATTTGCTAGCTCCTGGGGGAGAGGAGAACTCTCCTCTTATCAGTTTGGATATAGGTAGCAATAAATATATTGAGGCAATCGGTACTTCTTTTTCCGCTGCCTTTGTAAGCGGAGCCGCTGGGATAGAACTCGCAAAAAACCCCAATCTTTCACCTCTGGAATTAAAAAATTTAATTCTTACAAGCGTCCGCATAAAAGAATTCCTCACAGGTAAAGTTGTCACGGGAGGAATTCTCAATATTGGAATGCTAATTGAAAAATAAAATAGCCTTTGATATTATTTTTTAAATATCTTTTTCACGCTTCCATCTTGCAACTTCCTTTTTAAAAAAACGTACTATACTCTAAGTAATCAAAGAGCTAAAAGTTAATTTTATCGCTTGGATTACGACAAAGATTTAAAGGAAAAATCTGACGGGGAGCTTGTTGAATTGGCAAAGAAAAATCCAGACTATTTTGGTTTGATTATGGAAAGGTATGAAAAGAGTCTTTTTTTCTACATAAAAAGAATTTCTTATTTCGGAAAGGAAGATATAGAGGATATTCTCCAGGAGGTTTTTGTAAAAGTATATAAAAACTTGAATGAATACGAGGAATCACTTAAGTTTTCCAGCTGGCTTTACCGAATTACCCGAAACCAAACTATTGACGAGATTAGAAAGAGAGGAAGCAGACCCAAATCAACTTCCTTGGAAAACAACGACCTGGGCAAATTTATGAAGGCTAGCGACAACATCGAAAAGGAATTCTCCCGCAAAGAACAAATGAAAAACATACGCGAAGCAATCGACCGACTTCCTTCAAAATACAGGGAAATTTTGGTGCTGAGGTTTTTGGAAGAAAAAAATTACGAAGAAATAATGGATATTCTAAAAAAGCCCAAGGGAACGGTGGCCTCGCTTATTCGAAGAGGAAGGAAAATTCTAGAAGAGGAACTGGAATCGCTAGAAAAACATTAATTTTTGCAATAAGTCTTAAACATACTTCCAATGAAGGATTTGGTTCAAGAGACCATAGAAAAAATCAAGAATGAAAAAATAAAACCCACCGCCAAGTGGAAATTTATTGCAAAAGATTACAGCGTTTGGTTTATATGTTTTGTTTCTATACTTCTTGGGGCAATTTCTTTGGGATTGATTTTATTTTTGCTTTTAGATCTAGACTGGGACATCTATTCTGATTTAACCCATCCTCAGTTTGGCCTATTCTTGCGAACAATTCCTTATTTTTGGATAGCAATCTTGCTTCTCATCCTAGCTCTCTCTTTTATTAGTTTCCGAAAAACTAAAAAAGGGTATCGCTATGATAACATTGTGATTGTCCTGGGATCTATTGGAATAATAATTCTATTGGGGCTAGTTGCCCATTCTTTTCACGCCGGAAAATCCGTTCACGAAATGATATCGAAAATTTTTCCCCAGTATAGCAAAATGAATAATTTAAAAGAAAAAGAATGGTCCGCTCCTGAATTTGGTTTTCTGGGGGGAAAAATAATAAGCTTAAAAGACCAAGGTTTTGACCTGAAAGATTTTGAAGGAAAACTCTGGATAGTTGATTATGACAACAAAACACTTGTTCGATGTGAGCTACCTTTTGAAGTAGAAGAAAAGGTTAAGCTTATCGGCAAGGAGGTTGAGGAAAGAAAATTTGAAGCCAGTGAAATAAGACCTTGGGAGGGAAAAGGGTTAGAACTGAATAAAAATCAGTAAAAAATAATTACACCCCAATAAAACATCGATAAAATTCGGAAAATGGTGATTATCTAAAAAATAAAAAAGAATGTGCAGTTTTTTTGCTTCAATAGCTTTATTTGGCATAAACTTTATACTAATTCCCGAAGAACTGTATTAACTAAACTTAATTTGTTGTTCTATTTTAGCTTGTCCACGTCCCTTATCAAGATATCTTTCAAATTAATACTCAACTCTTTCAGAAATTTTCTGTCTTCTACGAAAGCCTCTAAATCGTTATAGATACTTCTTGAATCAGCTTTTTTGATTGAATCTTTTAATTTTTCTTTTAGTTCTTCAATATTTTTCACTTCTTTCAGGCATTTGATATTCGGTTTTATTTCTTTTTCCAAATACCACATTAAATCAAAATAATCTCGTCCCTTGACTTTCGCAACGGTTTTTCCTTTTTTGTCGGTCTTTTCCCATTTACGGAAAAAGATGGCTCTGACTTTTGTTGCCATCAAAGTTTCCAAATCAAAACTTTTAATCAAAATTGAGTGATTAACCTTGAAAAGCGGGATAATTTCAATTTTAAAATCGCTACAAAAATTAAATTCTTTAAATATCTCCACCTTTAAAAATAACAAATCCGATTCTCCCCGATCTGCGATTCCAAACTCGCCAAGCAAAAGAAATTTGAGATAAATTCTAAATTTTTGCACAATAGCCTTGACTTTGATGTCTGTTTCCTCATTGAAATATTTCTCTAAATCCTCCGCCAGTTTTGAAAGGTTGATTTTGTTTTTTAAATCAACAAAATCCAAGTCTTCCGAAAGACGAGGTAAAGAATAACAATGAGCAAGACAAGATCCTCCATAAAAAATCAGTTGATTATAATCTTTATGGGAATAAATGTAGTCCAAAACCCAAACCTGCAAACTTTCTTTCAGGATGTTTCGCTTGAAGATTTTATTGTTCGATCTATCCTTGCTTAATAAGTCTCTTAAAAATGGTTTTATTTCTTCCATAGAATTAATTAAAAAGATAATTAAATATTTCTTTCATTTTTTTACTCCTTTCGATTTTGATATATTCTTTTAATTCTTTTCTGTCTTTCGTGCTAAATTCACTCAGATTTAAACGTAATTCAGAAAAAGACTCCTCATTTGAAAGATCATTTTTTCTCAAATACAAGTAGTCGAAAAGAGCCTTGGCTTTGGTCGCCCGGAAAATTGTAAAATCATTTTCTTTAACCAACTCAAAACCGCAGAAGAGATCGTTTCTAACCTTGTGATAAAAATAATTTCCAAAAATGTTGGAAAAAGAAGCGGTTTTTTTCTTGGAAACTGCCGTAAAATTGATAGGGTTTTCGGCAATTATGTTATGTTTGGATAAAACATAATCCAAACTCAGGTATGAGGGAGAATAAATTGTTCCTGATAAAAATTCCAGGTAGTTTTTACGGTTTTCTGGATTTTCCAGTTTTTCAAAATAATTTTTCGTAACGTAAAGACCTCTTTTCAGGCGAATTACTTTACCAGTCTTCACATAGCGAGAAAGAAGGACTTTTAAGTAAGTCCTGTTCTTTTCTACTCCCAAAAGATCTTCCAAATCAAAAAATGGCAAGCTCTTGACTGTTTCTAAAATAATTCTAATCTTTGGATTACTTGAATTCATCTTATTTCTTTAAATATACTATATTAGTATACTAAAAGAAATGGTATGTCAAGTTTTACCGAAACATCTGGAAAATTACGTTAGCTCATTTAAAAATCTTACTTAAAAGATCCGATTCTCTCGAGTTCGGGTCTTTTTTAATTCTTTTTAAAAAATGCTAGGATTAAGAAACTAAATACGAATTCGATGAAAAAAATAAAAAAATATTTTTTCTGGTTTTTTTATTCCTAATTCTTTTTGGATTTCTTGGTATCTTTTTGTATTTAAAGATGAAAGGTAACATTCAAAAAAATTACTGCAACTATTCTCTTGAAACAAAAACCGTACGAGGAGCCTCTATGAAGGGAGTTTTTTCTCCAGGAACAGAAATAAAAATCGCCAAGGGATTCTATAATTGTCACTCAATTGAAAGGGGAAATGTAATTATTTATAATTTTAGTGGTAACGAAAACCCGATCGTAAAAAGCATAAAAGCTATTCCCGGAGACAATTTTAATTTAAAAGAACAAGAGGGTGGATGTGTGATAGAAGTTAATGAAAACATTCTTAAAAACAGCACTAGAGAATCCTATCTCTTGGGAGTAAAGGAGTACCAAATACTGTCTCTTTATGAAAAAGATTATCAAGGTAAAATTCTCCCGGAAACCTATTTGATCCTCGGAGATGTCGCTTCGGGATCAGTTGATTCAACTCACTTTGGCTTGGTTAGCAAGAAGAGAATTTTAGGAAAAGTGGTACAATAATTATTATCTTTTGAATTTAACTGCAAACTTTCACTCTCGTTCTCGTTTTAGTTTTCAGAGTTTGCTAGCATTGCTCTGAAGGGTTGGAATTAATAAATTAAGCTAACGAAGATGCAAAGAAGGAATAAATTTTTACTTGGCGGACTGGGATTTTTGGGAGTTTCCGCTCTTGTTTCAGGCACTCTTGTAGCCTCTGCTTACAGAGGAGACCCGACAAAAACAGGGCCGAACTACAGTCCAGAGAGACATGCCCAAATTGAGAAGGCTTTTGAATCAAATGATTATGCAACTTGGAAAAATCTAATGAATGGAAAGGGAAGAATTTTAAACGTAGTTAACGAGGGTAATTTTGCTCGTTTTTCGCAAATACATAAGTTGATGGAAGAAGGAAAAACAGATGAGGCTAACAAGATAAGAGCTGAGTTAGGGCTTGGGACAAGCGCTGGAAAAGGAGTTGGACGTGGTGTAGGAAATCAGAACGGACAAGGAAGAGGAGGAGTCAATTGCCCTTATAATCAGACTAAATAATTTGTTTTAGTTTGAATAGGAGAAAATAGAGGGTTCTCTCCAAAAAACACCCCGGATATTTTTTCGGGGTGTTTTTCTTTTGCTAATTTAATAATTAAAACATAAAATTCGTTTGATATATTAAAAAATACTCAATTTTTTATGTCTAAAAAAAGAAAAATTATTCTTTGGTTATCTGTTATATCGGCTCTGATTATTTCTGGAGCCTATTTTTTGTTTGCAAATAAAAAACCTGTGACCGAATATACAACCGCCCTCGCAGAAAAAACATCTATAACTCAAACCGTATCAACAACCGGTGAATTAGTTGATAACGAAGAAATCACTTTAAATTTTGAAGTGGGGGGTCGAGTAAAAAAAATAATGGTTAAAGAAGGAGATCGGATTGCCGAAGGCGAAACAATCGCCACTATTGATGACGCCGGTCTTTCTTCGGAAGCAAATCGAGCAAAAGCTCTTCTCGATAAGGCAATTTCCGACGCAAAAATAAACGACGATTTAATCAGAGAATCAAAAGTAGCAGAAGATAATGCCCTGGCTTATCTCAAGGAAACAAAAGACCTTAACGATCAAAATATCTCCGCCGCCAATCAAGCAGTGAATAATGCTGAAGACTACTATAAATCTGCCAAGGATCTTTATGATGACAGTTCGACAAAAACAAACAAATTGACTTTGGTTAGCGCCGAAAATAGTCTTAAAACAGCAAAGGAAGCAAAAAAAACCGTCGAGGAGCAAGGACAACTTTCTGAAATTTCCGCCGAGAATTCCCTTGAAACAGCAAAATCTAAAACCGAAACTTTGGAATCGAATTTTGCCGAAAGATCACGCAACGCAAGTGTCCAGAGTGCTCAAGCAAGTTATGACATCGCAATCAACAATCTTGCCAAAGCTTCCCTCGTTTCACCTATAAATGGAACTGTTACCAAAATTAACAACAAAGAAGGAGAGGTTTTGGGTTCGGGAGTAATCAAGGAATCATTCACTAAAGTCATTTCTGGAGATTTTATTATCGAATCCAATATTCCCGAATCCGATATTGTAAAGGTTAAACAAAGCATGAAAGCCTTAGTTAGTTTTGACGCTCTTTCGGGTGATGAAAAATTCCAGGCAGAGGTAGTCGAAGTCAGTCCGGCAGAAACTGTGGTACAAGACGTTGTTTATTACAGAGTAAAATTAAAGTTGGATAATGTTGACTCTCGTTTAAAGCCAGGAATGACTGCTAATATTGACATTCAAACAGCCAAGAAAGATGACGTTTTAATTGTTCCCATGCGAGCAGTTAAGACAGAAGCTGATCACAAATACGTTGAAATTTTGGGCAATAACAACCAAACCCAAAAAATTGAAGTAACGACGGGAATAGAAGGAGATGACGGGATGGTTGAGATTAAATCGGGAGTAAAAGAAGGAGACAAAGTGGTAACGTTTATAAAAACCCCGTAAACCCTGTGTCATCCCGGGCTTGACCCGGGATCCAGGTTAGTCTCATTAATTATTCTAATTGTACTAATTAACCTAATTATTCTAAACAAAATCCCAAGAACTAATTTATAAAGATCTATTTTTTGTTGTTTTGTATTTGGTGTTTTTTTAGGTCAATTAGTATAATTAGGTTAATTAGTGCAATTTACCGTTCTCCTGGATCCCGGCTCAGGGGTCGGGATGACACGAAGATATAAATACAGTTTTTTATGTTTCCTCTTATAAAAATCGACAATCTTTCTAAAACTTATGAAAACGAAGGAGTTCAAACCCGCGCACTCTGCGGGGTTTCTTTTTCTATTGATAGGGGAGAGTTTGTTTCTATTATGGGACCCAGTGGGTCTGGAAAATCCACTCTAATGCAAATTCTTGGTCTTTTGGATAAAGCGACTGAAGGGTATTATTTTCTTGGAGGAAAAGATGTTACTACGATGGACGAGGATGAAATGGCCGAAATTCGTAATAAAACTTTTGGTTTTGTTTTTCAAGCCTTTAATTTACTTCCTCGAACCACCGTCTTTGAAAACGTCGAATTGCCTCTTCTCTATGACAACAGGTCTGGAAAAGACAATAAAGAAAAAGTTTTAAAGGCTCTTCAAGCTGTTGGCATTGACCACCGAAAAGATTATTTTTCCAACCAACTTTCCGGTGGAGAAAAACAAAGAGTGGCAATTGCTAGAGCTCTCGTTAATGACCCAGAGGTAATTTTTGCCGATGAGCCAACAGGAAACCTTGATTCAAAAACAGGAGTTCAAGTAATGGAAATTTTCGAGAAACTAAATCAAATGGGTCACACGGTTATCCTGGTAACCCATGAAACGGTAACGGCAAGCTACGCCAAAAGAATAATTAAAGTTCTCGATGGGAACATCGTTTCCGATAAAATAATTTCAGAAGAAAAAAGAAAACTGGCAGAAATGAAGAAGAAGATTAAGTAATTTGAAATTACAACAATGTTCCGTATTCTCTTCGATCCTATAAAAATATCCTACCACAACATCGCCACCTCAAAATTCCGTTCTTTTCTCACGATGCTGGGAATTATTATTGGGGTTTCTTCGGTAATTGTTGTGATGTCAATTGGAGGAAGCGCCCAACTCCTTATTCTCGATCAAGTAAAGGGTATTGGTTCCAATTTAGTTGGAGTTTTACCCGGAGCATCTGACGAAAAAGGTCCTCCCGCCATGGCTTTGGGAATCGTAACTACAACTTTGAAATATGAAGATATGTTAGCTCTCAAGGAAAAAAGGAACGTTCCCGATATTGAAGAGGCAACTGCTTACGTGACTGGGACAGCCATTACTAAAAACAAAGATAAAATTTCACAAACAAA
>JAJXZR010000038.1 GCA_021779915.1 bacterium | reverse complement strand
AATGTTTTAAAGAAGCGATAGACCAGAATAAAGTAGTAAATTCAACAAAAAATTAGAATTGGGCTAGTAAAATCACTTTAAGGAGGGAAAACTGTGATGAAGTTCTTTGCAAAAATTAAGAAAAAGATTAAATGGTTTTGGATCAGAAAATATGGTGAGCCTTATCGTTTTGAGTGGCTTTCGGAATCAGATACCAGAGGCGTGTCAGTGGGTCAGGAATTAGAGGTTCACCATCTTACTTTTCATGATATGGCATGGCATGCTTGCTGTTTTCGTTTGACTAAAGAGGTGATTCTTAACGATCTTGATGCTGATGCAATCAGGATTGTTGGCTATCTCAGGTGGACTGGCCATTGCAGTGGCGTAACAACTTTTCAGCCTTGTAAGATTGAAACGGAGTAATCTTTTTTTGCGGGAGAATCAAACTCCCGCCTAATTCTAATTTTTTGTCGTTAGCATAATTAATCTCATTAATCAATATGAACATAGAAAATCCAAATTACTTAAAAAATGAAACAATAGGGAAAAAAGAAGTTTTACCTTCCTCGGAGAAATTTCCCATGCCCGAAGAATATATTCAAAAAATGCGGGAACATGGCTATGAAGAGCGCGCTGAGGCTTATGAAAAGGTGCTGGAACTTGCTGGCATAATTAAAGAAGCAGGCGGAAGAGCTCTTTTACTCGGTGGAAGCGTTAGAGATCAAGTGATGGGCAAAATCCCCAAAGATTTTGATTTAGAAGTTTACAATCTGCCAGCCGATGTTGTTGAAAGGATTATTCAGCCGATTGGAAAAGTGAAAGACGTGGGAAGAGCTTTTGGGATACTTAAAATCAGACTGGAGAACGGATTTGAAATCGACGTGTCCTTGCCCCGCACTGACTCCAAAATTGGAGAGGGACATAGGGGGTTTGAAATAAAAACAGATCCCTTTATGAGCATCGAGGATGCGGCTAAGAGGCGTGATTTCACGATGAATTCTATGGCTGCCGATCCTTTAAATGGGGAACTTTTTGATCCTTTTGGGGGAGTGGAAGATATAAAAAAAAGAGTCCTAAAAGTAACTGACGAAGAAAGATTTAAAGATGATCCGCTTCGAGTCTTGCGAGCGATTCAATTTATCGGAAGATTTGGAATGAAAATAGACAAAAAGAGCTTAGCTATAATTCAAGAAATGGCACCTAAACTGAGGGAAGAACCGATGGAACGCATTAGTGAAGAATGGAAAAAGTTGTTGCTTAGTTCAGAAAAGCCTTCATTAGGACTTTCAGCCGGTATGACTCTGGATGTTTTTTCTGAGATCAGTCCTGAGTTTGTCGCTCTTTCTGAAACGGAGCAAGACCCTGATTGGCACCCTGAAGGGGATGTTTGGGTGCATACTCTTATGGCAGTGGACGAAGCGGCTAAAATTGTACAACAGGAAGAATTGGAAGAAGAAAAAAAATTGGTAGTTATGCTGGCGACTTTGTGCCATGATCTGGGAAAGCCGGCGGTAACTGAAGAGAAAGACGGCCGCATTAAATCGCACGGACACGAAAAAGCTGGCGAAGAACCGACTAGAAAATTTTTAGCTAAAATGTTGATTAATAATACTCTAAAAGAGAAAGTGGTACAGTTGGTGGCAAATCATCTTATCCCTACCACGCTTTATATTACGGAGAAAAAAAGGGGTATTAAGACAAAAGATGGAGCTGTCCGACGTTTGGCGGAAAGAATCCATCCTGCTACAATCCAAGAATTAGTTTTAGTTAGCGAAGCAGACCATTTGGGGAGAGGATTTTCTGATCCTGAAAACAGAGAAGAAATGCTTCTACCAACTAATACATTTCCCGTTAGAGACTGGCTATTGGAAAAGGCTAGAAGACTGGAAGTAGAATCTAGCCGTCCAGCTAACCTAATAAAAGGCCGAGAATGGTTGAATTTTGGTTTTGAGCAAGGATACAACATTGGTCAATTAGTCCAACTGTCAAATGCCCTCCGAGATGAGAAAAATTATTCCAAGGAGATGGTTTTTGAGATAGTGGATGGCGTTGATGATTCAGAAAAAGCGGTTGAACTGCTTAAATTACATTTAAAATAAAAAAGATAGATTTTTATTACTGGCCTTCTTTTCTAATTTGATTCGATTTTCGAAGATTCACCTTGAACTCTGGTTCGTAGCGATTGTTGTATTCGTCTACTACCTCAACTGTTTTGCCATCCATGAGGGTTGTCATGGCAATATCAGAAAGCATTTGTAAGTCTGCGTTCACATCGCTTTGCATAGTTTCCATTTTGTCGTAAGCTTCTCCCATATCTACTTGCACATTGGTTTCAATTTGTTTTTTCTTGTCCTTTAAAACCTTTATTTCCTCGACAATATCCTTGTATTTCGCCTCTGCTTTGAGTCCGTCCTTGTACATTGCCTTGATTTCTTTAATTTCTTTTTTCTTCTTTTGAACCCGGTTGAAAATTTCTTGGAGGTTTTGCATGGTTTTTGATTTTTATTGGTTAGAAAAACACTTTTCGATTATAAAGAGATTTTTTATTCTGAGAAATATTTTTATCGTTTATGATAAACTAATAATTAATTATTGCTATGATTCATTTTCTTCCCTCTTTCACTTTTGAAGGATTTTATTTTGGTCCTTTCTACATTTATTCCTGGGGTCTGGCGGTAGCAATTGGAATTTTAGTGGCCATTTGGACTGCATCCAAGAGGCTAACACTTCTGAAAAAAATTCAAAATAAGGAGTATCTGGGGATTTCCGAAGATACCTTGTGGAATTTTTCCATTTGGCTGGTAATTGCTATTTTTTTGGGAGCCAGAATTTCCTATATTTTAGAAACCTGGAATTATTATTCTTCAAATTTTTCAGCTATTTTGAAACTTTGGGAAGGAGGATTTTCTTTTTTTGGAGGAGCGCTCGGAGGTCTTTTGTTTGGATATTATTGGTGTAAGAAAAAGAAAATTGATTTTCTCACTTTGGGAGCGATTTTCACTCCTGCTTGGCTTTGGGGTCTTTTTTTTGGGAGAATCGGATGTTTTTTAATTCATGACCATTTGGGCAAACCGACCAATCTTCCTTGGGGAATTCATTTACACGGCGCTTATCGGCATGAGCCGGCACTTTATGAGGCGATTTGGATTTTGCTAGTGGTATTGGGACTATATTTGTGGGAAAAGAAGAAAAAATTTAAGACTATTAACGAAATTATTTTTCCCTTATCCCTCATTCTCTATTCTTTTGGAAGATTTTGGATAGACTTCTTGCGAGCCGACCCAATTGAAGGAGGCGATGACCGCTTCTGGGGACTCACCGTAGCACAGTGGATTTCGATTGTGGTTGTTAGTGGAAGTGTGTGGATGATTGGGAAAATAAAGCAGAAGATAGTAGGTAGAAATTTTTAAGTCACGTATCCCCCAATTTTATTAGGCATCTCCACCTTTTGCGTGTCATCCCGGGCTTGACCCGGGATCCAGGAGGGTAGAATTAATCTAATTAAATGTTATTGTGTCTAGTTTTTTAAAATACACATTAGACAACAATTCTTTTAGTCTAATTCTATTTCCTGGATCCCGGCTCGGAGGCCGGGATGACAAACTAAAACTTGGATGACACACTAAGTCAGCATTGTTTAAAACTTAAAGAGATAAATCAAGCGTTTATTTAGTAAAAAATATGATTCTCACTCTTTCCAATTTAAAAAAAGAACTTCAAACACTTGCCGACAAAAACCAAGCCGTCATTTTGCAACGTTTTTTTAAGACTGGAAAAGGACAATACGGGGAGGGAGACGTGTTTCTTGGAATCAAAGTACCAATTCAAAGGAAAGTCGCGAAGAAATATACTAGACTTACTCTTGGAGATATTTCTCAACTCTTGGCTAGCCCAATTCATGAATACCGGCTAACTGCTTTGTTTATTTTGATTGCACAATACGACAGAGGAAACGAGAACGACAAACAGAAAATATTTGAACTGTATCTTAAAAATGCTAAAAACGTTAACAATTGGGACTTGGTGGATTTGTCGTCTCCCAATATCGTGGGAAAACATTTACTTCAAAAAAATCGGGTTATTTTGTATGATTTAGCCAAATCAAAGAACTTATGGAAAGAAAGAATTGCCATTCTTGCCACCTTTGAGTTTATTAAAAATGGAGAAAGCAAAGATGCGCTGGCTATTGCCAGAATCCTCCTAAACAGCGACCAAGACCTTATTCACAAAGCAGTCGGCTGGATGCTTCGAGAAATCGGCAAAAGAATTGGGGAAGCTGCGGAAGAAAAATTCCTCAAAATACACTATAGGACAATGCCAAGAACTATGCTTCGTTATGCTATTGAAAGGTTTTCTGAAGAAAAAAGGAAGAGATATCTTTATGGGCAGATTTAATTTTTTATTTAAACCATTATTT
>JAJXZR010000027.1 GCA_021779915.1 bacterium | reverse complement strand
CCGATCTCTCTCCTGGATCCCGGGTCAAGCCCGGGATGACACGGTGTTGTAATCCTAAATCAAAAAACCAATATCAAAAATGAAAAGACCATTCCTTTTATTACTATTTCTACCCTTCTTCCTTGCAATCCCTGCCTTCGCTTCCAATGGTCTTTCTTTGAATCAAAAAGAAATTTCTGATCTTACCAGCCCTTCGGTGGTGAAAATTATCCAAAAAGTTAAGGGAGACGCGGAAATACCGGCTTTTAAGATCAATTTTTCCGATTTAACGGTCTCAATTGATGACAATCAGCCGTCAACGACGGTTCCGGTAGACGATTATTTTTTTGGAAGTGGATTTGTTGTGAATCCAGACGGGTATATTATGACCAATTCCCACGTTGTTTCCTATCAAACTGTGAAAAATTTAATTGCTTCCGATTTTATTTTGCCGGCAATTTCTGAAGGCTTTAATAATCTTTCGGAAGCAGAAACAGCAAAAATTGGGGAAAAAAGTGATGAAATTGCCAAATTTGGCGAAAAAATTGTTAATTATGTACTTGAAAATAGCAAATTTAATATCGAAAAAGAAGTAGTGGTGCTTAACCCCAGTTCTAAAAAAGAAAATACTCAAGATCTTTTCAACGAAGGGTTTCCTGCCAAGATAATCAGTGTCAACGATGATTTTTATAAGGATAACAAAGATACGGCCATTATTAAAATTGATGAAAAAAACTTACCAGCAATTCTTCTGGGATCTTCGGTCAATATTTCAACTGGTGACAAAGTGTATATTCTTGGATATCCAACAACGGCAGAGCTTAACAGCAAAGGCTTGGTGTCTTCTTCCTTCACTCAGGGAATCGTGAGCGCTCTTAAAGATTCTATTACTCGGGAATTTAAAGTTATTGAAACTGACGCCAAAATATCCAAAGGCTCAAGTGGCGGTCCCCTTTTAAATGAGCAAGGAGGGGCGATTGGTTTAGTCACTTTTATTACTAACGATGAAACTAAACAGGATGGTGACAGTTTTGCTTTTGCCGTTCCGATTGATGTTGCCAAAAAAACAATTAGAGAAAAGATAGTTCAATCGGAAACTTTGCCTGACCTTGCTGAAGGAGGTTATGGTCGGCATTTTTTGTTGGGACTTGATGAATTACACCAAAACCACTGCCAAAAAGCTCTTCAAGAGTTTGATTTAGCTAGGCAGGTTAATTCTAAATTTAATGTCGCAAAATATTTAGACCCTTATGTAAATGAATGCAATGTCCTTATTCAGTCGGGAAAGTCTATTGATACTCCCTTGGGGATGTTTTGGCAAAAAATAACAACGGCTAGTTATCTTGTTTGGATTGGGGTAACGGTTGTATTTCTAGTTTTTTTATGGGGACTAATCTATATTATTCGTCTTTGTTTTCGTGTTAATAAAGATGAAAAGGAGCTTGATAATGTAGAAAGATATCTTCATCTTAATCTAGAAGACGGCAATCCGATAGATGAAAAAGGAAAAGAAGAAGATGAGCTTGAGAGGTTAAAGCCGAAAGTGAAAGGGTAGGAAATTATTTTAATTAACCTAATTAACCTAAAAAAGTACCAATATTTTCTTAAATTTTTAAATTTATAGTTGGGGTTTGTTTAGAATAATTAGTTTAATTAGGGTAATTAGAGTAATTTGATTGAATGTTTCAAAAACAAAAAACTGAAAAAATTAGCAAAGGAATAAATGGGATTAAATTTATATACGGAGCTATTGTTGCGGTTATTTTGCTTACTGTGGTTGTTAATCTGGAAGTTAATGTTTTTTGGCTTCAAGGGTTTTTGACGAATTTACGTAATAATTCTATTGATTATGAATATTCCGAGGCTCACCATGTGGCAGGAATGATGGAGCAGGAAGCTAACTTAGGAATTGAAAAAATTAAGTCTCTTGCTCAAACTTTGTCGATCGTACAGTTGAATCCCGAGGAATCAAAAATTTTTATTGAAGATTTTCTTAAAAAGAATAATCATATTCGGGAAATATCATTGGTTAATCTAAGTGGTCAGGAAAGCAATAGGTTTTCCAGAGAGGAAACTTTTAGCCCTTCCGATCTTAAGGATTTTTCTAATTTGGAACAATTTGAAAAGGCAAAAAAGGGAGAGGTGGCAATGAGCATGGTCAACTATTCTCCTGAGGCGGAACCTTATGTCAATATTGCCGTTCCGGTGTTTAGTTTGGGTACTTCCGATACCCTTTTGGTAATTCAAGCAAAATATTATTTACGGGGAATGTGGGAATCGGCTATGGAAATGAAAATTGGAAACACCGGTCGAATATCCGTTTTTGATGACAAAGGGATGCTAATAGCTGATCCTCAACCTTCCCGAGTTCTCAAAAAAATAAATTTATTAAATATTCCTCCAGTAAAACCAGTTTTGGTAAAAAATAATTCCGTAAGCAATAGCATGAATAATATGGCTGGGCATGATTATGTCAATCGATCGGGTTCTCAAAGCATGTCATTTAATTATTTAAATGAAAGAAATGTCCCTGTGACGGGAGTAGCGGCTCCCCTAAATATTCAAGGAATGAAATGGGGTGTGTTGGTTGAACAGGATACATCTGAGATCGAAGCGCCTCTTCAAGAGGTTGCCTTTTGGTTGATTGTCTTTTTGGCAGGGAATTTTATAGTGGTGGTTATTTTGATTTGGATTATTTTTATTTTAAGGAGCGCAAATAAAAAATTAGTTAATAGTCAAGCTATTTTAGAAAACGAAAAAAACAGGGCGGAAAACGAGAAGAACAAGACCGAAGCTATCATCGCCAACTTTATTGATCCGGTGATTGTTATCGACAGCAACAATAAGATTATTCTTTTGAATCCAGCGGCAAGGAACATTTTTGGCCTTTCAGAAAAAGACCTGGGCAAAAGAATTGATCCAAAAGAGGGGAAATTTTCTTTCAATGATTTTAAAGAAATTATTCCCATCAATTATTCTGTTAAAGAGATTGAATGGGATGAAGCCGGAAATCCTCTGGTGGAAGAAGTTTTTATTGGCGATCCAACCTCTCAAGAAGAAAAGATTGATCAAAACGCACTGACGGGAAGTTTCTCCCGTGATCTGATTTACAAAGTAGTCACCAGAATTGTCAGTGATAACGAAAGCGTTTGTTACGGTCATATGAAAATATTCTACGATTTTACTCGAGAAAAGATGGTGGACAGGCTCAAATCTGATTTTATTTCAATCGTCGCCCATCAGCTCAGAACTCCACTGTCAGCTATTAAATGGGTAATCAGTATGGTAGCGGGAGAGGATGTAGGAAAAATTTCAGAGGAACAAAAAGTTTTTCTCGATAAAGCCTATTTAAGCAATGAAAGAATGATTATTCTTGTTAACGACTTATTAAATGTTTCTCGTATCGAAGAGGGGAAATTCGGTTATGTTTTCAAGATGGTTGATTTTCAGGAAATACTTAACGCTGTGATTGGGAATGTTGAAGGTTTGGTAGCAAGAAAGCATATTAGAGTGAACATTACCAAACCCAGTAAAATGTCTTTGGTAAATCTGGATCAAAGTAAAATTATATTAGCCCTCCAAAACATTATTGATAACGCAATTAAGTATACGCCGGAATACGGAGAAATAACGATGGAAATTAAAGAAACGGAAGAAGTGTTGGAAGTCAGAATTAAAGATAGTGGAGTGGGTATTCCACAAATCGATCAGCCAAGGATTTTTAGTAAATTTTTCCGTTCTTCCAACGTTGTTCGGATGGAAACCGAAGGGTCAGGCCTTGGGCTTTACATAGTCAAAAACATTATTGAAAAGCACAAAGGATCGATAGAAATTTCGAGCGAAGAAGGAAAGGGTACGGAGGTAGTGTTTAGAATACCGATTCGATAGAATTTTAAATTTTCCCGCCCTAGGCGGGTCGCCTAAGGAGACAATTTTCAAACAATTTCCAATTAATTAATTTCACAATGTTTTAAACAAAGGAAAATAATTGTTTCTTTTCGCGTGTCATCCCGGGCTTGACCCGGGATCCAGAAGGGTAATATTAGTCTAATCAAACTTCCTTTTGTTTAGTTTTTTAAAAATCACATTAAATTAACATTCTATTAGTCTAACTGGATCCCGGGTCAAGCCCGGGATGACACAGTAGTAATAGTTTTGTTTAGATTATTAAAAAATTGGATCATTAAAAATTGTTTGAAAATTAAAAATTCTATCTAATATTTAATCTAACTATCATGCAAAAAAAAGTATTAATCCCAGTTCTAATATTCCTTGGAATATTAATCTTGGGGGGTGCATTCTTTTGGCAGAGATCTTTGGTGAAATCTCCTTTGACCGAAAAGAAAGTCTTTAGGGTGGGACTTCTTCAAATGGCACCGATCGTGAGTCAAAATATGGACGGATTTAAGGCAGGAATGGTGGAGTTGGGTTACAAAGAGGGAGATAATATAGAATATATTTATCGGGATGCGCAAGGGGATTTGGAAAAACTGAAAGTATTTGCCAAAGAACTTGTTGAATTGAAACCGGATATGATTTTTGTAAACACTTCTCCAGCTACGCTTGCCATTAAGGAATCAACTAAAGAATCTAATATCCCAGTAGTTTTTTCAATGGTGGCGGACCCGATAGGAGCAGGGGTTGTGAAAGGAGTAGCGAGTTCAGAAAATAATTTGACCGGCACCAGCTGTGCTTATATTGAAATTGCTCCGAAAAGAATTGAAATATTGAAGGAAGCCGACCCAACAATCAAGAAAGTTCTGGTTTTGTATAGGGCGGAAGACAAGAGTGCTGGTCCTTGCACGGATAAAATTGTGGCTAAAGGAAAGGAATTGGGACTAGATATCATCCCTTTTAAAATTGCTAAAAAAGAGGATATTGAAAACAAACTTAAGGATTTGAAATCTGGAGAAGTGGATGCTGTGATGGATCCTGGTGATTCTATGGTTTCTGCGGCGATGGATGTGATTGCCAAATATTCAAAGGAAAAAAAATTTGTTTATATGGCTCTTTCAAAGGGAGAAGTGGATGCAGGGGCAACATTAGGTTACGCTGTTGATTATTTTGATTTAGGAAAGCAAACCTCCTTGATTGCTAACCAGATTTTGAGCGGAATTAAACCTCAAGATATTCCTTTTGAACAGCCTAGGCGGTGGTTTTTTGCTGTCAACCAAAAAATGGCTAAAGAAATTGGAATAACTATCCCTCAGGACGTAGTGGAAAAGGCGGATTATGTTGTAAGATAGGGAAATTCAAAATTATTGTGTTGCCAAAAGCGACAATTAATTGAAATGTGAGCGATAGCTCACACCATAATTTTGAATTTTGCACTTTTAATTTTGAATTGTTTTTTGTCCGATATAAACCAAATTTCTCCCCGTATTGATTGTTTTTACTGTCTTAAAGCCAGCTTTTATAAAGAGTCTTTCCAAGCTTCTTTTTGTATAGGCGTGATGGTAGCGTTTGAAAACAAAGGAGTTTTCCTTGAAAGAAACAGTTAAATCTCCCCAACCCAGATTTGAAGATCCTGCTATTTTTTTAAAAATTTCTTTCAAAATCTCTTTATAATATTTCCTTTGCCAAAGATTCCAAACAGAAACGATAATTAATCCTCCAGGTCGAAGCGTTCTTAGAATTTCTCTTGCTCTTTCCATGCGGTATCTATTCTCGGGAAAATGGTGAAATACAGCAATGGAAAAAGCGATGTCGAATGATTCATAAAAAGGACTTAATTTTTCAAAAGGCCTGATTTTCTGAAATTTAGTTTTTTCATTTTGATGTTTTTCTTTGGCGATCTTAATCAGATTTTTTGAAACGTCTAATCCTAAATATTCCTTATATTCCCCTTCTAAGAATTCTGCCAATCTTCCGTTTCCACAACCAAAATCCAGCACTGATGAGTCTTTTGACACATAATTCTTGACAAATCTCAAGTCTCTGAAGAAGCTTAACCTGGTATGGTGAAATTTGAGGGCGATTTTGTCGTAGCCGGTGATTACTGACTTAATTATGGCGAGATGGTGAGAATTCATATAATAAGTTCATAAAGTTCATAAAGTTCATAAAGTTCATAAAGTTCATAAAGTACTCTTATGTGAATATACTCCTTTTAACTTTAAAAACTTTATAAACTTTCTAACTTTATAAACTCATTTCGTGGACAATTTTTATTTATGTCTCATTAAAGAGGCGAAGTTTGAAAAAATCAAGAATTCGGTCGATTTAGAGAGATTCAAAGAGAAAACTTGTAAAAAATTTAGGGTAGATATGCCGACCAATGCTGACATTAGAGGAGCTTATGAAGTTTTGCTGAAAGAAAATAAAATAGAAAGGGACGCAAAGTTGGAATCGCTTCTTAAAAGTAAAAATATAAGAACTCTTTCCGGAGTGGCAGTGGTGGCTGTTCTTACAAAACCCGAAAAATGCTTTGGGGATTGCCTTTACTGTCCTTCAGAAAAAAATATGCCCAAGAGTTATCTTTCTAACGAGCCGGCGGTTATGCGCGCCATATCTTCTTCTTTTGACCCATATTACCAGGTTCAAAAAAGGCTGGAAGCTCTGTTCTTAAATGGCCATGACATCTCCAAAATCGAGATAATTGTGATGGGGGGAACTTTTTCTCACTTGTCGAAGGATTATAGGACGTGGTTTATTAAGGAGTGTTTTAGAGGATGCAACAAATACAAGTTACAAGTTAAAAGTGAAAAGTTAAAAGTTGAGGATGATAAAAGTTATTTATTTAGTAATGAAAAAACGGCTCGAGAACTTTTTAGAGAGCTTGAAAGGGAGCAGAAAAAGAATGAGGTGGCGGGTTGTCGAGTTGTAGGATTGACACTGGAGACTCGGCCGGATTGTATAGACGAAGAAGAAGTTCAAGAATTTCTTGAGTTGGGGGCTACTAGGGTGGAACTTGGCGTTCAGTCCGTGTTTGATTCTGTTTTGAAAGTTAACAGGAGAGGCCATGGAGTAAAAGAAATCGTGAAGGCAACTAGGCTTCTTAAAAACGCCGGTTTCAAAATCAGCTATCATCTGATGCCGGGGCTTTTAGGAAGCAACTTAAAAAAAGATCTTAAAACGTTTGAAAAAGTTTTTTTCGACAGTCGTTTTAAACCGGATTTAATCAAAATATATCCTTGCGTCGTAACGGAAAATTCCGATTTATACGAGCTTTACAATAAAAATAAGTATGCTCCCCTTTCTGATGAGGAGACAAAAGAGTTAATCTTAAAAATTAAAAAAATAGTGCCGGAATATGTGCGTGTATCGAGAATAATTCGGGACATCCCAACTTCCTCTATTGTGGCGGGGCCGAAAATTTCTAATTTAAGACAATTAATCGAAAAGGAGTCGATTTGTAGGTGCATCCGTTGCCGGGAAAGTAAAAATGAATATTCAAAAGACGAGCCTTCAATTTTAAGAAGAAAAGAGTACAAAGCTTCAGGAGGGAAAGAGATATTCTTAGAAATCTGCTCGAGCGATGAAAAAAAGCTTTTTTCTTTGCTTCGATTGCGAATATTTAAAGAAAAAGGAGAAACAAAGGCATTTATCCGGGAGGTGCATACTTATGGCAAAGTAGCTGGGATTAGTAAGGATAGAAATGGAAGAAAACCGCAACACTCAGGTATGGGGAAGAAATTGGTTCAGGAAGCGGAAAAAATCGCCTTTGAAGAATTTGGAGCAAAAAAAATCTCCGTTATTTCAGGAGTGGGAGTGAGAGAATATTATCGAAAGTTGGGGTACAGATTGGAGAAGACGTATATGGTTAAGGAATTTTAAAACCCCTAGTGTCGTCCCGGGCTTGACCCGGGATCCAGGAGAACGGAAAATTGCTCTAATTAACCTAATTATACTAATTATTCTAAAAAAGCACCAAATACCAAGCAATAAAAATAAAATTTAGAAATTGTTTTTTGGGATTTTGTTTAGAATAATTAGGTTAATTAGTGTAATTAGAACAATTGGTGAGTCTAACCTGGATCCCGGGTCAAGCCCGGGATGACACGGAAGCTTTTAGTTAATTTTCTCCTTCACTTCCTTGATCACTGCATTATCAATCCCATCCGGGAGCATGTCGCCGGGAGGATTGTGAATAGTGGCTTCTTTATAGACGAGATTTTTGACTTTAAGAACGATTCCTTTCAGTTCTTCTTTCTCTTTATCTCTAATTTTAATTGAAAAGCCGCCGTTTTTGTCTTGAAAAGAAATAAGAGGATCTTGACCGGCGGAATCAGCGTCGGTTTTTAAGATACTTACAAATCCAATAAGAATAAATACTAAGATAATTACTTTTAAAATCTGTTTCATATTATTTAATTTTGTACGTTGTTGGAGTTAATTCCCAAAGTTTTCCTAATTTTTAGAGCAATTTCTTGAGTAGTAAAATTCGCTTTGATTAAAAAATCATTCGCACCTAATTCCATTGCCTTACGAACATCGTCATCTTGCCCTAGATTGGAAAGCATTAGAACGGGGGTTCTGGCCAGCTCTGGGTTAGCGTGAGAGCGGATATTTTTTAGAATATCGAATCCATTCATAGAGGGAAGAACAATATCCAAAAGAGCAATGTTCGGTTTTTCATTTTCTATAATACCGATAACCTCTTGCCCCTCGGTGGCTTGAATGACTTCAAAACCCTCTTTTATTAGTTTTGTCCCACAAATATCCCGCAAAAATTTATCATCTTCGACCAATAGAACTTTAATTTTTTCATTTGCTTTGCCCTCGATACTGTTTGGATCGGGTGTAGCGGGGCTTAGGGCAGAATTGTCTTTGTTCAGGTAGTTTCTGACTTTAACAATCACTTCCATAGGATCAAACTGGGTTTTCACTAAACAATCGATAGCACCAAGCTCTTTTGTTTTATCAATCTCAACTGGTTGACCGGAATTGGAAATTACGATTACAGGAATGTTATTTCCTATTTCTCTCTTCTTCTCTAAAATTTCATAACCGTTCATTTTCGGCAACACAATATCAAGAAGTATCAAATCTGGTTGCCACTCAACAATTTTTTTGAAACCATCTTCTCCTTCGTAAGCAACATTGGCTGTAAACCCTTCTTTCTCTAATTTTGCCTTTAAAACATCGGCAAGTACTTGTTCATCCTCTATAATCAAAATTTTTTTTCCTTCCATTTTAGTTTATTGGTTAATATTTATTGTTAGTGTAGTATACAACATTAGAATTAGAATAAGCAAATATAGTAAAACTTTAATATCGGTATCGCGTTGGTTTGTTTCTAAAATCTGGCTTTTTAAGTAATTTTTTGTTTTTTCTTGTTGCGGAACTCGCTTCGCTCGAACAGTCCTCACAAGAAAAAACAAAAAATTACTTAAAAAGCCAGATTTTAGAAACCCAGTAACAGTAAATTATCGCAATATATTTTTTAATAGAATTATAAATTATGAAAGAAAATCTTTTTGTAGTAGTTCACTACGATGAAATCGCTCTAAAAGGGAAGAATCGGTTTTTTTTCGAGAAAAAGTTGAAAAATAATATTTCTTTTGCGCTTAAGGGTCATTTTAAGAAGCTGGAGCATAAGCATGATAAAATGTATCTGGAGCTGAATAATCAGGAAGATAGTTTTCTGATTGGCGAAAAATTAAAAAATATCCCCGGGATTGCTTATTTTGCTTTTGCCAGAGCCTGTCCTCTTGAACTTTTCCATATCAAACAAAAGACACTGGAAATAATGGAAGAAAGAAATTTTTCCACTTTTCGAGTAAGTGCAAGAAGATCTAATAAAAAATTTCCACACTCTTCTCAAGAAATAAATGAGGAAATTGGAGCTTTGATTGTTTCTAAAATGCAGAAAAAGGTCAAACTGAAAGGGGCGGATGAAGAGATTTTTATTGAGATAGGTTCTAATAAAGCGTTTATTTATCCCAGAAAAACTCAAGGGGTAGGAGGATTACCAGTTGGTTCAAGCGGAAAAGTGTTGAGCTCTCTTTCTGGCGGAATAGACAGTCCGGTTGCCAGTTTTATGGCAATGAAAAGAGGACTGAAAGTGGTTTTTGTCCATATATTCAACAAAAGTATCAATGAAGTCCAGACCATCTCGAAAGTGGAAAATTTAACAAAAAAATTAAGTGAGTTTCAAGGAGGGGCAAAACTCTACATTGTTCCTTTTGAGGAAATTCAAAAAGTTATTATTGCAACAATTCCTTCTGAAGTTAGAATGATCATTTATCGAAGATTTATGTTCCGTATCTTAAATAATATTGCCCTAAGAGAAAAAGCTAAAGGGTTTGTGACTGGAGACAGCCTTGGTCAGGTAGCTTCCCAAACTCTGGAGAATTTGAACTGCATCCACAAAATCGCCAATTTTCCTGTACTTTCACCTCTGATTGGGATGAATAAAAATGAAATTATTGAAATTGCCAGAAAAATAGGTACTTTCGAAGAATCAATCTTGCCTTATGGAGATTGTTGCTCATTTATGGTAGCTAGGCATCCTGAAACTAAGGGAAAGATTGAGAAAATCGAAAGGTTTGAGGAATTGATTGAGAATGTTGAAAGTTTGATTGATGATTGTGTTGAGAAAGCGGAGATAAGATGGTATTGAATTTCCAATTTCTAATTTCCAATTTTCCCTCCAGAGGCGGGTCGACTAGGCGACAAACAATTTTTAATTTATTAATTTTAAAATGTTTTAAACAAAGGAAAATAATTGTTTCTTTTCGTGTAATCCCGGGCTTGACCCAGGATGACACAGTGATAATAGTTTTATTTAGGTTATTGATAAATTATATCATTGAAAATTGTTTGAAAATTGAAAATTAGAAATTGGAAATCGTCCATTACTTCCCTATCACAAATTCCACTACATCTCCTTCCTGCATTTGATATTCTTTTCCTTCTGTGCGGATAAGTCCTTTTTGACGGGCTTCTTTCCAGGAAGAAGCACTAAGAAGAGATTGATAGTTGATTGCATAGGCGCAGATGAAATATTTTTGGAAGTCTGAGTGGATGACACTTGCGGCTTCCGGAGCTAAAGCTCCTTTTCTGGTTGTCCAAGCTCTGGTTTCTGTTTCTCCGGAAGTGAAAAAATTTAAAGTACCTAAAAGAGCATAAGATTGTTGTACAAGATTTCCGATTTTTAACTCTAGCCCCATCTCTTCCCTCTCCTGGTCGGACATTTCGGATATTTCTTTTTCAAGTTTAATATCTAAAAACATCAACTTACTTTCATCAATCCCCCGTTTTTTGAATTCCTCGGCAAGTTCCTTGGTGTTCCTTGTATCTTCAACGTTTACTGCATAAATAAGCGGTTTAGCAGTTAGGAGAGAAAAATTACGGCTAATTTCTTTGGCTTTTTCTTCAAGTTTCCCTGCAAATTCTTTTCTTGGCCATAGCCATTCTTCGTTGTTGAGTTTTTCCTCAAAGGAGGAAAGAATTTCCCATTCCATCCGGGCTTCTTCGCCTTCTTTGCCTGGATTTCTTTTTTCTTTTAAAACTCGTTCTTTTCTTTTTTGAATTAGTTCTAAATCGGAAAGAATCAACTCTGATCGAATTACTCCAACATCTCGGAGCGGATCAATGGAATCCTCCGTATGAGTGACGTTGGGGTCAAGGAAAGCCCTGACAACTTCGACTATTACATCAACGTTACGAATATTGGAGAGAAATTGATTGCCCAATCCCTCGCCTTTGTGGGCGTTTTTAACTAATCCGGCGATATCGACAAATTCAACTGTGGCATTGATTTTTTTACTTTGGGGAAAAAGAGCATGCAATTTATCCAGCCTTTCATCTAATACCGGAACAACACCAATATTAGGTTTGATGGTGCAAAAGGGATAATTATTGATATCGACTTGATTTTTGGTAAGGGCGGAAAAAAGAGTGGATTTTCCAACATTAGGAAGACCAACAATGCCGATTTTTAGAGACACGGGGGTGGATTATTTATTAAATATCTAAAATTTTATTATGACTAAACACAAATAAACAACAAATTACAAATAACGCAATCAGTTTTTATATTAAAAGTACTAAATTGGACTACTGCGCCTGATTAATATTTCTCGGTGTTACATAGAAATTGATGATTTTGCTTGTCGGGGCGTTTTTTATAGAAGGAGACTTGATTCTAAGAGAAATTTTAATTATTTTAACACTTCTGGGTACAACTGGGTCGGGTAAAAGGGTTGAACTACTCGGATATCCGCTATAGAAGGCAAAAACCGGTTCACTTGTCGCATTGTCTAAATTGCAGGTTAAAGTGCTAAATGTTTCATTGGCGTCCAGATAAGCCAATGGGGACCCGCTTGGTTTAGTAACTCCCTTTTTTAAACAGGTTCCATCTTTTTTGTATCTTATTCTTTCTACGTCGCTTGTGTTGTCTATGTTGGAATAAAAAAGAATTTCAGCGTTCGTTGCTTCCCCCAGCGCATAAGAGCCGGAATCGGCTTGACGCATTTCTCTGATTTCTTTACTCATCAAATTCATATTTTTTTGCAAATTACTCGTAATATCGGTTTGGTTCATAATCGTGTCGTAGTATTTGTAACTTGCATAAACCATATAGGTTATTCCCAGTAACAACACAGAAAAAATTCCAATGGCAACAGTCATTTCAATAAGAGTAAAAGCTTTTTTTTGTTTTGGTTTTAATGGGGAAAACAAGATGATGAATGAAAAATAATTTTTTAAACAAAGAAAAACGAAAGACTACTGCTGTGTTATCTCTTGTGTTTTGACCGGGTATCCAGATTAGACTCACTAATTATTCTAATTACTCTAATTAACCTAATTACTCTAAACAAAATCCTAAAAACCAATTTCTAAAATTTATTTTTTATTGTTTGGTATTTGTTGTTTTTTAGGTCAATTAGTATAATTAGGTTAATTAGAGTAATTTTCTATTCTTTTGGATCCCGGGTCAAGCCCGGGATGACATGGGTAGCAACTAGTTTTTTATTTGAAAATCAAAAATTTTAAAATAGTGGCTCATTATGGTTAATTCCCAAGTGCCTATATGCCATTGCTGTTGCCACTCTTCCCCTTGGTGTTCTTGCAATAAATCCGAGTTCCATCAAATATGGTTCGTAAACGTCGACCAAAGTGTCCGCTTCTTCTCCTAAAGAGGCGGAAAGTGTCTGAACTCCGACCGGCCCGCCATTAAATTTCTCGATTATTATTCGAAGCAATTCACGGTCAACTCTTTCAAGTCCTAAGTCATCGATTTCCAGCATAGAAAGAGCGGTTTTGGAAATTTTGTCGTTTATTATGCCATTTCCCTTTACTTGAGCAAAATCCCTAACCCTTTTCAAGAGCCGGTTGGCGATGCGGGGGTTTCTGCGACTGCATTTTGCGATTTTTTTTGCTCCTTCTTCCTTGAGGGGGATATTTAAAATTTTGGAAGATCGAAAAAGAATCTGTTCTATTTCGTCTTCGGAATATAAATTGAGTCGAAAAAGTCCTCCAAAACGCGATCGGAGGGGGTTTGTCAGCAAACCGATGCGAGTGGTGGCTCCGATCAGAGTGAATCTGGGAAGGTTTATTTGAAGAACTTGGGCAGAAGGCCCTTTGCCGATCACAATGTCCAGTCGAAAATCTTCCATTGCCGGGTAGAGAGCTTCTTCGACAGCCCGGTTCAAGCGGTGGATTTCGTCGATGAAAAGTACGTCCCCATCTTCAAGATTAGTTAGAAGCGATGCTAAATCCCCTGCCCTTTCGAGAGCAGGACCGGAAGTTACTTTTATATTGCTTTCAAGCTCATTAGTCACCACGTGGGCCAAAGTAGTTTTTCCAAGACCGGCTGGACCATAGAAAAGCATGTGTTCGAGAGGCTCTTCTCTTTGTTTGGCGGCTGAAATAATAATTTCCAAATTTTCCTTGGCATTTTTTTGACCAATATATTCACCAAAAAGCCTTGGCCTAAGAGTCAGGTCAAGAGCGATATCTTCTTTTTTTTGAACAGGAGTGATGAGGGATAAATCGGACACAGGGTAAATTAAAAATTTAAATGTTAATCTTTTGAAAACAAAACCACATGTCATTCCCGCCTTCGCGGGAATGACACAGTAAAAGATTAATTATAAGTAGGCGACAATTCATCTAATGTTTTCCTCATTCTCCCCATCACCTTAGGCGCTCTGGGAGTCAGGTGAAACATTATAACATTATTTTCCAAAACTAGCCTGGCATTTTGGGGAAGACCGTGGTGATGGATGTTTTTGGTAATTTTCATTTTTTGGATTCTTTGAAGGAAAGCTTCAATAAAATTGCCAATTCTACCCGAAAATAAAACTTCTAAAAGATGTTTTGCTCCGTTTGACCTTGGAAAACGAAAAAGCGGAGGCTTCACGTAGTCGAAATTGGGGAGAAAATTTTTCATCCAAGTTTGGTTCGAGGAGAGAAAATTTTTTCTGCCTTGTTGTCCAAAAAGGTTAAGCATTCTTGAATATTCTGAGGCAGAATAAGTATCTTGCATTTTTTGGGGGATTGTTTGGCAAAATTCGCTTCGATAATGGTTGAGACAAAATTTATTATTCCTTCCACTTGAAGAGCTAGTTTTTTTTCCTAGAAAAAAAGAAATAATAGTAAGAAAAAACCTTACAAACCAAACTCTCTGATTGTTTGTAATGACTAGAAAATCCACATCGCTTTTAGGCAAGGCGGATTTTCGGGCTACGCTTCCACAAAGATAAATATTTTTAATGAATGGGATTAAGGAAAAAACGTAAAGTGCTTTTCTAACTTTGTCTATTTTTCTCTGTGATTCCTTCTCTCTTCTGAGAAAAGAACACCAAATTTTCTTTTTTAAGCCATCTTTTTTTTCAGTTAGGCAGTAAAGTCCTTTTTGTCTTGTAACGATTCCTTTCTTCTCGAACTTAGCCAGGGTTTGTTTGAGATTTGCAAGCGAAAAACTCGGTACTTTTCGGAAAAACAAAAGGTATCTTCCGATCTGAGCCAGTGTCAGAGGGGACTCTGTCGCCTGGTAGTAGGCAAGGGTCAGAACTATACTTTTTCTTAGAATTTTTTCTTGGTTTTCCTGCATATTTTATTTGAATTACTCTGGTAATTCTAAAACCTATTTTTGTTTTTGAATAAAAAGAGTAAAATAAAAAAATAGGAAGAGTTCTGGATTTTTTCTAAAAGTATTTGTCTGTGTTTTAGGCTTTTGCCTGTTGCGGAACTTGCTTCGTTCAAACAGTCCTCACAGGAAAAAGCCCAAAACACAGACAAATACTTTTAGAAAAAATTTGAAGATTTGGTTTAAAATTATAAAAAACAGATAGGTTTGATTATGAAACAAATAATAAAATTTCCCTCCAATTTTTTTTGGGGCGCTTCTACTTCTGCTCATCAGGTTGAAGGTGGTAATGTGAATGACTGGTTTCTTTTTGAGAAGGAAAACGCTACTCGTCTAGCTGACGAAGCGAAAAATAAGTGGGAGAAATGGCAAAGAGAAAAATTTCCTGAAATGTATTTTCCGAATAATTATATTTCTGGCAAGGCGACCAATCACTATGTTAGGTTTGAAGAGGATTTTGACTTTGCCAAGTATCTCGGTCAAAATGCTCATCGTTTCTCAATCGAATGGTCCAGAATAGAGCCGGAAGAAGGAAAGTTTGACGAAAAGGCTATTACTCATTATCGACAAGTTCTTTTGGCTCTTAAGGAAAGAAAAATAGAACCGTTTGTCACCTTATGGCACTGGCCGATCCCACTCTGGCTTCGGGGAAAAGGGGGTTGGGATCCTTCGGTAACCATTACTTATTTTGAAAGATATGTTAAGACAGTTGTGGAAGCCTTGGGAGAAGATGTAAAATACTGGATTACCCTTAATGAGCCGGAAATATATTTAAGCCATTCTTTTTGGAAAGGAGAATGGCCACCTCAAAGAAAAAGTTTTATCAGTTCATTTTCTGTATTAATAAATTTGATTTTGGCTCACAGGTCAGCTTATAAAATTATTAAAGAACGTTTTCCGGCAAGCCAAGTGGGAATTGCGAAAAACAACATTAATTTTCAAGGAGTTAATGACAATATATTTAATCAACTCCTGACAAAAATAATGGATTATGGATGGAATAAATTTATTTTGAATCGAATTAGAAAACAGCAGGATTTTATTGGTCTTAACCACTATTTTCGAAGAAAAGTGGGGTTTGGGACTCCCAAGTTGCGAACCCAAAGCGAAGGACGTGAGCGTTTCTCGGATTTAGGCTGGGAGCTTCATCCCGAGTCAATGTATGCAGTCCTTGTTGGTCTTAAAAAATACAAAAAACCGGTCTACATCACAGAAAATGGCCTAGCGGATAGAGATGATGAAAATCGAGAGTGGTTTATTAATAAGTCGCTCCAGATGGTTCATAAAGCCATTAACGAGGGTGTTGACGTCCGTGGCTATTTCTATTGGTCACTCCTAGATAATTTCGAATGGGACAAAGGCTTCTGGCCCAGGTTTGGTCTTATTGAGGTGGATTATGAAACAGGGGAAAGAAAAGTCAGGAAAAGCGCCTTGGAGTATAAAAAGATCTGTGAGGAGAATGGGATGGAAGTTGGATAATTTGGGAATATTTTAATAACAAATACTTGTCATCCCGGGCTTGACCCAGGATCCAGTTAGACTGGTAGAATGTCATTTTGATGTGTATTTTTAAAAAACTAAACAAAAGAACATTTTATGAGACTAATATTATTCTCCTGGATCCCGGGTCAAGCTCGGGATGACACACGAGAAACACCTATTTTTCACTTTTAATTTTAAATTTTCCCATGTCCTGGTTTATTACTGCCCTTATCGCCTACTTTTTAATCTCAGCAAATCTCACCTTAGATAAAATTCTACTCGGAAAATCCATTCCAAACCCAGTAGTTTATTGCTTTTATATGGGAGTTTTAAGTATATTTGGACTAGTTTTTGCTCCTTTTGGGAAGGTGTGGACCGGGGGGGCGAATGCTCTTTTTGGGATTTTTGTGGGACTTGTTTTTATGGTGGCGCTTTATGTTCTTTACGAGGTGCTTTGGAGGAATGAAGCGTCTCGAGTTGGTCCGGCAATTGGTGGATTAACACCTATTTTTGTTTCGCTTCTGGCTATCTTTTTTCTGGGAGAAAAATTTGGAAATTTAAAGGCAGTTGCTTTTATCCTCTTGGTAGCTGGCGGACTGCTTATTTCCTATCAAAAAGGGCGGGAAGGAATAAAAAGCAAGAAAAATGGCAACTTAGAAACCATTCTAATGATTTTTGTTTCCGCTTTTCTTTTTGGAGTTTATTACATTCTTCTTAAGTCTGTTTTTAACGGACAGAATTTTGTTTCGGGATTCGTTTGGACGAGAATCGGGAGTTTTTTAGGCGGATTATTAATACTTCTTTCGGCTAAAAATCGAAAAGCTATTTTCGGGAATGCTAAAACGATTAAAGCTTCTTCGGGTGGATTGCTTATAGCAAACAAGACTCTTTCCGGAGTGGCCTTTGCCCTTTTAAATTACGCCATTTCTTTGGGTAGCGTTTCCATTATTAATGCGATGCAAGGACTGCAATATGTTTTTCTCCTCGGAATTGTGGTTTTCTTGTCAAAAAAATACCCCTCCCTTCTTAAGGAAAACATCGATAAAAAAAGTATTTTCCAAAAATCTTTCGCTATTTTCCTGATTTTTATAGGACTTTTTATTATTGCTTATAAACATCGGTTGGGAGGAATATAAAAATCAAATTTCTAATTTACCTAATTTACCTAATTTCTAATGAAATCCAAAGGGTCGAAAAAAAATAAAAAAATTGAAAAACCTAGAAAGTGGCGGTGGATTTATTTTTTGTTGGTTTTTATTGCTGTCTTAGTTGGCTTGTTTTTCTATATGATTAGAAAACCGGAAGGATATTCGCAAAATTTCCAGTGGAATATTGCTTTTTCTAAGATTTGGAGTACGCGCTTAGGACTGGATTGGAAAGCTAATTATTTGGCGATTTTGGATGAACTTAAACCACAAAAAATCCGTTTGCCGGTTTATTGGCAGGATATTGAAGTTTCCGAAGGCAAGTTTAGTTTTGGTGATTATGACTGGATGGTTAAAGAAGCTCAGCAGAGAGGAATAAAGCTGATTTTGGTAATTGGCAGAAAGACTCCCCGTTGGCCGGAGTGCAACATGCCCGATTGGGCGAAATCGAAAGAAATAGAAGGCCAGCAAAAATCAGTTTTGGAGCTTCTACCCAAGATTGTGGAGCATTATAAAGATTCCAAGAGCCTTTATGCTTGGCAAGTAGAAAATGAGCCTTTTCTTAATTTTGGAAACTGTCCGCTTTGGGGTGGAGACTTTTTGGATCAAGAAATTGCTCTAGTAAAGTCCCTAGACAGCAAACATCCGATTATTGTGACGGATAGTGGAGAATTAAGCTATTGGCTTCAGGCAGCGAAAAGAGCGGATATTTTTGGAACGACTATGTACCGAGTGGTTCATAGTCCTAGATTTGGTTATATCGAATACCCTTTTCCCCCTCAATTTTTTTGGTTCAAGGCTAACTTGGTTCATCTTTTCTATCCAGAAAAGCCGATCACTGTCTCTGAACTTCAAGCGGAGCCTTGGGGCGAAAAAATGATTTATGATATGAGTGTGGAGGAGCAGATGAAATCGATGGATATCAACCGATTCCATTCCAACGTCGAATATGCAAAAGCAGTGGGCTTTTCTGAAATTTACCTTTGGGGATCGGAGTGGTGGTACTGGATGAAAGTGCATGAAAATCGGTCAGAGTTTTGGGAAGGAGCGAGGGAGGTGATAAGTAAGTAGATAAAATTGACCTAATTATTCTAATTATACTAATTAATCTAAAAAAGAACCAAATACTAAGTACCAAAAAAGATAGGTGATAACAATATTTTTTGATAATTAGGTTAATTTGGATTTTTTAGGTTAATTAGGTCAATTAG
>JAJXZR010000025.1 GCA_021779915.1 bacterium | reverse complement strand
CAGTGTAATATCTTTTATACTTTTTAACCTTATCAAATATTTGTAAAGGTACTTTGCCTGCCCGATTAAAATCCTTTGATTTGCATTTTGGGCAAAAATTTTTTTAGGCATAGATCAGGTATATTATCAATTAGAAGGGTTACCTTTTTTTTCTAAAAAACAATATACCTGAATTATATCTAAAACACTAATCAAACTGCTGGTTACAAGTCAAGATTTCTACACCAGTACCTAATTTTTAATTTTCTGAGCGGGAGACGGGACTTGAACCCGCGACCTCCACCTTGGCAAGGTGGCGTTCTACCACTGAACTACTCCCGCAAACACACAATAATCGAAAGAGCAGTTTACTTTTTCAATGTAGAATAAAGTTTTGGTTTAAACAACTAACAATTAAAAGTTAAAAATTATAAACTCAAAAGAACAATTAAAAATTTAAAATTAGATTATTTTAAACTTTAAACTGTTCTTTTTAATTTTACATTTTTAACTTTTAATTGTCCCCATGACCGCCTTGGCTACCGTTTCTACAACTCTCTTATCAAAAATAGAAGGAATTATTTCCTCGGTCGTAGGATTTTTTATTAAAGAGCTTAAGGCCGTTGCAACGTCGAGTTTCATTTTTTCCGTAACCTTAGAGATTTTTCCAGAAAGAAGCCCTTTAAAAAATCCAGGAAACACCAAGGCATTGTTAAGTTGGTTGGGAAAATCACTTCTTCCGGTTGCCATTATTTTAACAGATGCCTCGTGTGCGATTTTAGGGTCTATTTCTGGAGTTGGATTAGCAAGCGCGAAAACGATGGGATCTTTTTTCATTAATTTTATATAGCTCTTTTTAAGAATATTACCCTCTGAAACCCCAATAAAAACATCTGCTTCTTTAAGAGCTACTTCTAGTCTGCCAGTAGAAGGTTCTTTGAGAAGGAATTTAAGCATTTCTTTTTTGTGAGGATTCAAAGAGTCTCTTTTTTGACTAATAATCCCTTTACTATCAAGTAAAATAATGTTTTTTGCTCCATAGGCAAGGAGTAGTTTTGTAATAGCAATCCCAGCTGATCCCGCTCCATTGACCACGATTCTTATTTTTCCTACTTGCTTTTTGACGACTTTTAAAGAATTGATGAGTCCAGATAGAACCACAATAGAAGTTCCATGTTGATCGTCGTGAAAAACAGGTATACTCAAATTTTTCGACAACTCTTTTTCAACAATAAAACAGTTTGGAGCGGATATATCTTCCAGATTTATCCCTCCGAAAACAGGAGCAATGTTTTTTACAGTCTCGATTATGGATTTCGGTTCTTTAGTATTGAGACAAACAGGAAAAGCATCGACTCCGGCAAATTTTTTAAAAATTGCACATTTTCCCTCCATAACAGGAAGGGCGGCTAAAGGTCCTTGATCTCCTAATCCCAACACAGCCGATCCGTCAGTAACAACTGCAACCGTGTTCCCTTTAATAGTGTAAGCCAAAGCGTTTTTTGGATTTTTTGCGATAGCCTTGCACACCTCAGCTACACCCGGAGTATAAGCCAAGCTTAGATCTAAAGGGGAATTCAGTTTTACTTTTGGGTTGATTTCGATTTTACCTCGATGCTCTTTGTGAAGAGCAAGGGAAAGAGTTTTAATATTGCGCATATGTTTTAGTTTGTAGGCGAATTAAAAATTTATTCTCCTTTCTCTTTTAAGTATTCAAACGCACTTCTCGAGGCGATTGCTCCTTCTGCGGAAGCTGTTATTATCTGTCTGAATCCGCCGGAACCAGTTGTCGCATCCCCAGCCGCGAAGAGACCTGGAATATTAGTGTTTCCTTTCGCATCAACGATTACATTGCCGATATTATCAAGATTCACCTTTAAATCCTTGATAATATCAACTAATGGGGTAACACCTATTTCAATAAAAACTCCCTCCAGTGATATTTCATTTTTTCCATCAAACAGTTTATCTAATTTTATTTTTTCAACTCTTCCATTGCCTTCGATACTAAGTAAATTTGTCGAAGGAACAAGTGTTATTTTCTCATTATTCATTACTCTGTCAATCCAAATCGGTTCTCCTTTTAATTCAGTTCCTCTAAATACTAAATAAATATGGTTTACGTGTTGGGATAATTCCATAGCCGCCATTATAGCTGAATTAGCTCCTCCTACAACAGCAATGTTTTTGCCCTTAAAAAATGTTCCGTCACATGTCGCACAGTAACTTACCCCTCTTCCCAACAAACTTTGCTCGCCGGGAATCGTGAGTCGATTGTGTTGTGTTCCTCCAGCAAAAATAATGCTAAGACAGTCTATTTCTTTTCCCTTACTCGTTAATATTCTAAAGCCAGTTTCTGTTTTTAAAACTCCTTTAATTTCTTCTTTTAAAATTTCCGGGTTGTAAGACTTTGCGTGTTCCCACATTCTATCCATTAAATCCGAACCCTTAATTTGAGGAATACCGGGCCAGTTCTCGATTTGATGAGCTTCTCTGGCTGCTCCTCCAAAAATAGGCGAAACAATCAAATGAGTAACCTTATATCTGGAGGCATAAATGGATGCAGTCATTCCAGCAGGCCCTCCCCCAATGATGGCAAGCTTACGCGTATTTGTTTCTTGATTCATAGACGATAATTAGTTGTTAATAGGCAAGGCAATGTTTGAAATCAGTCTTAAATTTATTTATCTCTCTCTTCTAAATTGTTACCCCCTGGAATAAACTCCAAATCAAAACTGTCGTCGCGGGATTCTTTTGGGGTTAGAGTAGGCTCTTCTTTTTGAAAAGAACTGACAGACTGTGTTTCTAAAACGGAATTTTGCTTAATTTTATTTCCAACTCCGACAGTTTCGGTTAAAATCGTCCGACTGTTTTTATCAATAACAATCTCAGTTTTTTCGTCTAAGGAAAGAAAAATTCTTCCCAACAAGTGCAACTCTTCTGGAGATAGGTGCTGGGAATTGTTTAATGATTCTAAAAATCTTTCTCGCTCGTCTTTTTGGTGTCTTCCCTTTCCACACTCGTCAAAATAGAGCTTGATCCAATTCCAAAGAGTAGGTGTCAAGCTGAAAGGGGCGGTTTTAATTGAAATCGAATTTTGAGAAATTTTTTGGTCTTTGAGCGCAGGATATTTTTGAGCAAGTTCTAAGACGGTTCCTTTCTCAATTTCTATGACAGTTTTTTGTTCCGGGGCATTGCTCGAAGAATCGGTCACTTCCACTTTGTTCTGGTCTTCCACCATAATCCTAGAAGAACTGAATTTTGAAGGCTCTTCCGGCTTTAATGGAGTGTTGGTAAATCTTATTTTATCTCTCGGAAATTTTTGTTCAGCATCGGCATTTTTGTTAACTTGAGGTATCGGTGTGGAAGGTTTATTTTCCGGAGCGTAACCGGCGCTTGCGGACTTAGAAACTGAGTTTGCCAGGGACTGGCTTAACCTTTTCATTTCGTTTTCAATTTCGCTTAGAGAATAAACCTTTAGACTTTCATAAAACGCCAATATTTTTAGCAATTTTTCTTTTTCTTTATTGGTTAGCTTCCTGGTGTTGGGATTTTCTAAAACAAATTGGTGAATTTCAAGTCCGGAGTGTTTGTCTATCCCAAAACGTCGATTGTATAAACTGATCCAATTTTTTACATAAGGAAGATAAGAATTTTTTTCTCCTTCGGTTACAAGGGGCTCCCCTCCTATTAGTTGAGTGTTTTGAGAAACAGCTTTTATGTATTGTTGGGCGAGTTTGGGCCAAAGAAGTTCAGAAGCCGTGATAGCTCTTTCTTTCATTAAAAACTCAATGTCAAGACCGACCTCTACGGCATCTACAAGGTGGTATTGGAGCAATTCTTCGACTTTGTCGTCGCTGATAATTGGAAAGAGAATAAAATTTATTGTACACTTCCTTTTGTTAAGTTCATCCTGAAAATCACCATTCTGTTGCAAAAACTCGGCATTTTCTTCTTCGAATTGATCGATTTCAGCAAGGAGCGAATCTCCTCTTTCAAGCAGAGAATAGTCGTTCATTTCCTTTATCTCACGGTCTTTTTGGAGCAGAAACTGCTCAAATTTTTGTTGTCTGATTTTGTCCATTTTTTATAATTACTTTCCTCATATGAAATATTAAGGTATTTTTCTAATAAAGAAAAGAAAAGGAGGAAGAATTAAAATTTAAAATAAAAATCAAAAAAGTCATGGAGAAATTAAACGATCCGAAATTAGTCAAAGGTCCAAAAGGATTGCCTCCCACCCAGCAGTTTCTGGATATTGAAGAAATTCGTGATGGAGTGGTTATCCTCAAAAACGGTGGTCTTAGGGCAGTTTTAATGGCTTCCAGCATCAATTTTGATCTTAAGTCAACCGACGAGCAAGACGCTATTATTTCCTATTATCAAAGTTTTCTAAATTCCCTTGATTTTCCCGTACAGATTATTATTAGCTCTCGAAAAGTCAATCTCAAACACTATTTAGAGGATCTAACACAAAAATCCAAAGAGCAAACCAACGAGCTTCTACATCTTCAAATGGAAGAATACATAAGATTTATAAAGGGATTAGTGAGCATGGTGGACATTGTTAATAAGAGTTTTTATATCGTGGTTCCTTTTTCTCCGATGGAAAGTAGCAAAGGAGGGCCGGTGGATAAAATTAAAGAGCTGTTTGCTGGAGGGAAAGATGTGGGGTCGCGTGAAAAACAAGCCAATTTTCAAGTGTACAAAGATCAGCTTTGGCAAAGAGTGGAACATGTTCAATACGGGCTTAACGGGGCGGGAGTGAGAATGGTGGCACTTAACACTCAGGAAATTATTGAGCTTTTTTATTCGTTCTATAATCCAAGTCCAATTGAAAAACTGGAGCTGGCGCCGATGGATAAAATGGCTCTAAGTAATTTTTAGGCAAACTTTATTAATTTAATTCAAAATTAACAATATTTATGGTACTGGATTCCTTTTTAACCAAATCGCCAAGCAGACAAAAAGTAGTTGAGAAAAGAAAAGAAGAGGCGAAAAAAATTTTGGAAGCAGAAAAAATTTATACGAAGGGGTTGGCTAGTGTAAAGGATATAATTTCTCCTTCTGCTTTTGAAGTGACGTCCTCTTTAGTTAAAGTGGGAGACCGCTTCGCTCGAACCTATTTTGTTATTGCCTATCCTAGATATCTTCAAACTGGGTGGTTTACTCCAATTATCAATATGGACAAGACTTTGGATATTTCCATGTATGTTTATCCAGTAGATACTAACATAATTATGCGGGCTCTTCGAAAAACCTCCACACAAGTTCAGTCCAGAATAGATTTAGAGGCGGAAGCGGGAAAGATTCGAGATCCGGTGCTAGAAACATCCTTAAATGACATTGAGGATTTAAGAGATCGCCTACAACAAGGAATGGAAAGATTTTTTAAGTTTGGTTTGTATATAACGATTTATGGAGAAACCGAAAAAGAGCTAGACGATCTTTGTAGTTCCTTGGAATCAGTGCTTGAGGCAAAATTGGTTTATTTAAAGCCGGCCGTTTTTCGTATGGAGCAAGGATTTTGTTCAACCTTACCTCTAGCTAACGATGAAATTGATGTCAGTACTAATCTTAACTCCTCTCCTCTATCGACAACTTTTCCTTTCGTTTCTTCAAGCCTGAGTTCTAATGAAGGAATTTTATATGGCATCAACAGGCATAACAACAGCTTGATCCTTTTTGACCGATTTAAGATGGAAAATGCAAACATGGTTATTTTTGCCAAGTCCGGAGGAGGAAAAAGTTATTTTGCCAAATTAGAGATTCTTCGGTCTATGATGCTGAACACAGAGGTTATCGTGATTGATCCGGAAAATGAGTACAAACATCTTTGTGATGCAGTGGGGGGCACTTTTGTTGAGATTTCCCTTACTTCGCCCAATCATATTAATCCGTTTGATCTCCCGGCGATTCGAAATGACGAAGATCCAAATGAAATATTAAGAAACAACATTGCCAATATTCTAGGACTATTGCACATTATGCTGGGAAATATTACTCCGGAAGAGGACTCAATTTTAGACAAAGCTATTCGTGAAACATACGCCATTAAAGACGTTACCGAAGATACTGTCTGGAAAGAAACCCCGCCTGAAGCGCCAACAATGGGAAACCTTTTTGATGTTTTAGGAAATATGGAAGGAGCGGAAGATTTAGCCACAAGACTGGAAAAATTTACTCATGGCACCTTTGCTGGATTTCTTAATAAGCCAACCAACGTAAGACTTGATTCTCAACTGGTAGTTTTTAATACCAGAGATATGGAAGAGGTGCTGAGACCAATTGCGATGTATTTAGTACTCCAATATATTTGGAACCAAATTCGTTCTGAAATGAAACGACGCATTCTGCTGGTCGATGAGGCTTGGGTGATGATGCAACACGAAGACGCCGGAGCATTTATGTTTCAGATTGCAAAAAGATGCAGGAAATATTACACCGGACTTACAACTATTACCCAAGATGTTACCGATTTTATTACCTCTAGATTCGGAAAACCGATAGTAACCAATTCATCTATTCAAATGCTTCTTAAGCAATCCCCCGCCTCTGCTGATGTCGTGGCTGAAACTTTTTACCTTACGGAACAGGAAAAATTTTTATTATTAGAAAGTAACGTTGGAGAAGGGATATTTTTCGCTGGACTCAAACATGCGGCAATCAAAGTGATTGCTTCCTACACAGAAGACCAGATAATCACTTCCAATCCTGCTCAATTAATGGAAATAGAAAAGGCCAAAAAAGAGTTGGCAGGATAAAGAAATAATTTGAAATTATCATTAAATATTCGGATTTATGAAAAAAAGAAGATGGCGTAATCGTGTAAAGACGATTTGGCTTGTAATCTCCATAATAGCTGTTTTTTCTATGGTTGTTTTCTCTTTAATACCTCTTTTGAGAAGTTTTTGAAATTTAAAGAAAATCGAACATGAGTATTTCTAATTTTTCTCTTCCAGAAGAAGAAAAACCATTATTAGTGACAAAAATGCACTGGGCGACCTATTTGAAAGCGCCCAGGAGAGTTTTTGTTTTTGTAGTTTTCTTTGGTCTGATGCTTTCTTTTATTATTCCTCTTTGGTGGGAAAGTAAAGTGGGAAGCGTAGGTTTAATTATTTCTTTGGTTATCGTAATTGTTTATTTGCTTGTTGAGTGGTGGAAAATATTTTTGACCACTTATATTATAACTCCTTGTCGGTTGATTGATATTACTCAAGAAAAACTACTAAAAAGAGTTATTACTGAAATTGCCGTGGAAGAAGTGGATGAAATAAAAATAAAAACACAGTCTTCTTTTGAGAAACTAGTAAAAAAAGGAAGTTTGATTTTTAAACTTTTTGAGGAGAAAGGAATTTTGGTTTTTTATAACATACCCAACCCAGAAAATGCTCAAAAAATACTTGAAGAATTGAAAAATGAAAAACTGGAGATAGTAGGCAAAGAAAAGCAGGAATGTAGCGTGGTCGTTCAAAACAATAAAAGTGAGAAAGTCCCTCTTACCTACTCCTATTTTGGGGAAAAAGGAACCATAGAAGAAAAACCAGCTACTACAAAAAGAAATTTAAAACTAAAGAAGAAAAAATGAATAAAAAAATTTTAACACTGCTTATTTCCGGATTGTTTTTAGTAGTGGTTGTTTTTGTTTTAGCTGTTAAGGAAAACCCGCAAAGCTTGTGCTTGAAGGTTTCTGCAGCCGATACAATCCCAAACCCCGATATTCCAAAGGTTCAAGATTCGCAGGGCACAGGCGGGAAAATGGATCAAATTTCTAAAAGTGTAGAAGAAAGAGGAATTGTTCCTTGCAAACTTTCCGAGTGTACTTTTTGTTATCTTTTGTTAATGGTGGAAAGAATATTTTTTTGGTTGCTTTCCATAGCTTTTATTTTTGCCGTGTTAATAGTTATTGTTGCAGGGTTGCTTTATATAACGGCAATGGGAAGTTCGGGGATGATGTCAGCGGCGAAAGATGCCCTAAAATATGCGATAGTAGGCTTCATCATCTGTCTTTTGAGTTGGCTCGCGATACACGTTTTTTACATATTGTTGGGATATAAAGGCAAGGATAACTCAAATTGGTGGCAAATGAATTGTGAAACAAGTTCTGAGTCAGCGAGCGAAGTGCCTAACATTTCGATAACAAAAACGAGTTTGGCAGAAGAAGTTGATTCGGCTAACCCGGGAGGCAGAAACAATCCATTTGCCCTCTCGGATCTTTCTTTGGAAAAATTAGCAAGCATTCCTGATAACAAATATTTTTTTATCCATGGAATTGGAGGACAGCCTTTAGATCAAGCCTCCGCGGAATTGGAAAAAGTGGTCAGTGAATCGGAAGGCTCTGGAAAAGTTGTTTATGCAGCTGTGCCCTATCAAGATCAAAATGGCAATGTAGTTGGTTCTAGATTAATTAATTTAAATAATTATCTGTCTTCCGATAAACAAGGTGGTAGTTTGGGAACTTCTCTTTCAAATCAACAGGTTGACAACTTCTCAAACCTTGCCTTGTTTATTCTTTCCCAAAGTGCTTCTCACGAAATTCCTTTAATCTCTACCCCGAAAAATACGGAGCCCATTTCTTTTAGTGGCATCTGGCCAGAAACTGATTGGTATGCAAATTCTGGTAGCCAGTCAAGTCCATCCTTCAATCCATCCTCGAGTGTTTCCGAAGGAATGCATTATCAAGAAGGAACAGGACCTTATTTTTATGACCCAGCTCGTTATGATAATCAAATTTCTGACGACCAAACTCATGTAGACGTTAATGTAAACGAAGACGGCAGTTTAAATCTAAAAAATCCAGTAACGGTTGAAAATGTAGCAAAAGGAGTTTCTTCGGAAAAACTCAACAACTACTTGACTCAATTGATCAACGTTCTTTTTAAAGTTCAGAACCAGTATGAGGTACAAGGGAAAAAGGGCGATTTTATTGATGGACTAAATAATCTTTTGACACAATCCATCAGTGACAAATTAGGCAAGATTTCTGGCGGTTATTCTTCTCAGGAAAACAATATTGATCAGTCGGGAATAGCTGAAGAAATTGCCAAAATTTCACAAAATAAACTTTCCAATTCAGGTATGAGCAATAATTTAAATACGAACACAGGTGCTAGTACTACAGAAACTGCTAACACGGACACCCCCACTACAGATGCTGTTCTAAACACAGGACTTTCGCAAAATTCTTGGGTTACAGGAGGAACAGGAATTTTACCCGATAAAATACAAACCAACGGAACAAATAATCAACCTAGCAATAGCGATATAATCAATATGATTAAAAACATATTGAAAAATCAAAATAGCGGTTCTTCCGGGGGTGGCGGAAACGGTAACAATAGCGGTAACGGAAATACCGGAAATAGTGGAAGTAGTGGGAATACCGGAAACAGTGGAACGAGTAACAACAATAGCTCCGGAGACTGGAGCGATACATCCTTGAATGTAAAAGGATACACTCTTAGCCCAGAAGAGAAAACACGGTTGGAAAGTATGATTGAGAAAGATCTTAAGATGGTGAATTTAGACGTCCCTCCAGAGTTTGTTATGTGTATTATTCAGAGAGAATCAAATTTTAATCCAGAAGCTCACAACAACAGAGGAGAAGATTCGGTCGGTTTGATGCAAATAAACAAAAGGTCTGGGACTGATAAAGTTTCGCTTAACGCTCTTAAGAAATATTCCCCCGAACTTTATCAAGATTTGCTCAAACAGCATGGTTCAGATTCTAAAATTATTGATTATGCATCTATGAAATCTCGAAACGATCCGCAGGGAGAAAAAGGCAAAACAATTATAGCTCTTGGCATTGCATATCTTAAAGATAACAATATGCGTGGTAGGGGAGATGGGCTTGGCAGTCCTTCCAATTGGGATAATTTAGCAGCCAGCTATAATTGCGGTGCAGCCGGTTGTAAAGGAGGCAGAACTGACTATTCTAATAATGTAACTGCTTGTACTAGAACAATGCTGAAAAAAGATGGTAAAAATCCGGATACGGGAAAATAGTTTATCAAGTTTGTAAAGTTTATAAAGTAAGCTTGAAACCACGTGTCATCCCGGGCTTCTTGCCTACCGGCAGGCAGGGACCCGGGATCCAGGTTAGACTCACTAATTATTCTAATTGCTCTAATTAACCTAATTGTTCTAAACAAAATCCCAATAACCAATTTCTAAAATTTATTTTTTATTGTTTGGTACTTGGTGCTTTTTTAGGTCAATTAGTATAATTAGGTTAATTAGAGTAATTTTCTATCCTCCTGGATCCCGGTTTAATCTCGGGATGACATGTACTTACGCTTTTTCCTTTTTTTAAACTCACGTCTTTGGTTAGCTGTTTTACTTTTCTCATTTTCTATGTTTTAATCTCTTCTGATTTTAAATTAATTTAAGAATTATGCATAACGACAAAGCTTTAAAAAAAGTCTGGGAAATCACTAATAATAATATTTTTTTTAAAAGATTAGAGGAAATTAAAGGTGAAAATGCGAGAGATTTTTTGAAAAATATTTCCGGGAAAAAGTGGGAAAAAGTTTTTAAAAGATCTCCTAAAAAAATGGTCTTAATTTGTGCAGATGAAAGAACCGTTTCTGGTAGCAAAGAGTTTAAAGTTGGTATTGCTGGGCAAACAATTCTACTTAGCAAAAAAGAAAGAGATGAATTTGTGAACAAGATAAAAGGAAAAATAAAAGAGGTTAGAAGCCATAGTGGTTGTGGGGCAGCTGGGATTGCGTACAATAGCTTGAAAGAAAAGGACAAGAAAGAAATAGAAGAAGAAGCATTGGAATTAGGTCTTTGCTTGGATAAATTTCTAAAGGAAAAAAATATTTCCGAGGCGGATAAATTAGGACTTTTCTATTCTTTCTGTCTAGCTAAAAAAATTAAAGCCTCTTTTTCCCATACCCCGTTTAGGGGAATGAGAGGAGAAAAAGAATTTCATGATGCCAGAATAATTTTTTGGTCCGCCAATAAAAATTTTGATCCTACTTCCCTGCTTAACAAAATTTTACCACCCCATTTTTTAGCTAACGGACTTGTCTTTGGGGTGGGTGAAAAATATGCCAAAGAAGAATTGAAAATTCTTTCGAAAATTGCTTTATCTGACCATGGTTTTGGAAAATTATTTAATAAGAAAAATCCATTTTTTGTGGTTTCTGTGGGAAAAAATTTAAAAGAAGGAAAAGAATTAAATGAAAAAGCCAAAAAGGTTTTGAAAGAATTTGGAGATAAAATCAGGTTTTTGTATTTATAAAAACCAAATATTTTTAAAAAATTTTTAAATTAAAAAAATTGCGTATAGCTATTGATATAAGAAAAATTGGTTCCAATAGTACTGGAGACGAGGTCTACACCTTCTATTTAGTCAAAGAGCTTATGCGTCTTACTGGGAGTGAAAAACACGAATTTCTTCTTTTGACAGATAAGTCAGAAAAAAATATTGAAAAAATTCTCTCTCCCCTTCCCTCCAATTTTAAAATTTTTGAAATAAAACCCAAAGCAAAAATTTTTTGGACTTTCTTTTCTCTTCCTCGTTTTCTCAAAAAAAATCCGGTAGACGTTTTGCACGTTCAATACATCGCACCTTTTTTTCTCGATAGAAAAATAAAGATTATAACCACAATTCACGATGTTTCCTTCAGAGCGAACCCAAAATGGATTAGGAAAAAAGACAGTCTTTTTTTGAACAGTTTAATTCCTTTAACTTTAAAAAGAGCCGATCTTGTTGTGACTGTTTCTAATTTTTCCAAAAATGAAATTATAAAGTTTTATAAATTTCCCACGGAAAAAATTTTTGTTACCAACCCGGCCGTTGATTTACGATTGTTTAAAGCGGAAAAAGAAGAGCAAAAAAAAGACAAAATTCAAGAAATTTTAGGAGGAAATTTCCCATATATTCTGCACCTTAGCTCAATGCAACCAAGAAAAAACGTCCCCCTCATTATCAAGGCTTTTACGCTCCTCAAAGAAAAAAAGAAGTTTAAAAATTTAAAACTCGTTTTAGTCGGAGGAAAAAACGGTTACAATTATGACAAAAAAATTGATGAAACTTTAGAAAATTCGCTACTTAAAAAAGATATAATTTTTTCCGGGTATATTTCAGAAAACGATCTTCCTGCTTTCTACCGTAAATCTTCACTCTTTGTCTTTCCCAGCTCCTATGAGGGTTTTGGCATTCCATTGCTGGAGGCGATGGCTAATGGAGCGCCAATTATCTCAAGCGACATCCCAAGTTTTCTGGAAATTGATGGAGGGAAAAACATTATTACTAAAATTAATATAGATAAAAAAGAGCCAGAAACTGCCCGTGAAATCTCCAAGGAAATAGAGAACATTTTAGAAAATTCGAAAGTAAGAGAGGAAAAAATAAAAAAAGGATTTGCGAGAGTCAAAGAATTTACTTGGGAGAATTTGGCCAAAAAGACATTGGAGGTTTATGAGAGTTTTAAATAAAAATTTTGGGGAAATGTCTTTTAAAAACTAGGGGATTTCCTACAAGAAAATCATAGTTTTTAAAAGACATTTCCCCAAAATTTTTATTTAAAACTATTCTCCGACAACTTTTATTTTAAGATTAGCCTTAATATTTCTGTCTAGCACAACCTCAACATCGTACTCCCCCACTGCTTTTATTGGTTGTTTTAGATTGATTTGTTTTGCTGAAACCGTGACACCCTTCTTTAAAAGAGCTTCAGAAATTTCTTTTTGAGAAAGAGTACCGAATAGCTTTTCCTCGTTGATTAGTTTTCTTTTTATTTCAATATCGATATCCTCAATTTCTTTTTTAATTTTTCTAAAATTGTTTTCAAGATTTTTTTGATTGAGTAAATTTCTTTTTTTTTCCGCTTCAAGAGATTCAACAGCACTGCTGTTTGCAATAATCGCCTTTCCTTTAGGAATCAAATAATTTCTTACGTATCCTTCCGAAGCTTCGATAATTTGATCTTTTTTCCCCTGCCCAGGAACATCCGTTTTTAGAATGACTTTAACCATGAAATTAGTTTTAAAAGTTTAGAAGGTTTTGAAAGTTAGGAAAGTTATTTTTAGGAGATAGATATAACAAATATTCTCTCTAAACTTTCCAAACTTTCTAAACTCGTATTATACTATCTAAATAGCAATAAACTATTAAAATGTCACTACCTGAATCGATAAAAAATCTGCGCGAATTGATTTCTGGAATGCCTTCTATGAGTGACAAAGGAGCGGAAAGATTTTTGGAATATTGGTGGAATAATAGAAATAAAGATGGTTTTGGGAAAGCGTGGAGCGAATTTTTGGAGCTAAAACCTTGCAAAAAATGTTTTTTCTTTGCTAAGCTGGAGTTGTGCGAATTTTGCACGAATGAAAAACGGGACAAGACAAAAATTTGTGTCCTGTCTTCCCCTTTTGCGACCGATCTTTTTGAAAAACAATCAACTTATGACGGGCTGTATTTTGTTCTGGGAGGAGAGGTGACGGGAAGTAAAAATTTTAATCGGTTGGAATTAGTAAAAGAAAGGGTCAAATTACTTGGCGAGAGAGTAAAAAGAGAAGATATAAAAGAAATTATTTTAGCCAATGATTTTACTTCTCAGGGAGAGGCTACCGCTCTTTTTATCAAAGAGAATATCAGTGGAAAGGATCTTAGAATAACACGTCTTTCCCGTGGATTTGGAAGTGGAGATATGTTGGCTTATAGCGACCCGATGACAATTAAAGAAGCAATGGAGAATAGGAGATGAGTTCATCAAGCTCATCAAAACCTTTACCTTGCCTACCGGCAGGCAGGCTTGATAAACTTGATAAACTTTATAACTTGATAAACTCGTGTCATGTCTAACCTTAATGAAGTCAAAGTTGGTAATAAAATCGAACTTGAGAATGAGCCTTACGAAGTTGTCTATCGTGAACACAGTAAAATTGGTCGAGGAGGGGCGGTTCTTCGAACTAAACTGAAGAGTTTAAGAACTGGAAATGTAATCAGTCAAACTTTTCAAGGAAGTGAAAACGTCAAAGAGGCGGAAATAAGCTTGAATAAAGCCCAATATCTTTATAATGAAGGAGAAACTTACTATTTTATGGACGAAGGAACATATGATCAGTTTTCAATCTCCAAAGCTCAATTAGGAGATTCAATATTTTTTCTCAAAGAAGGAACAATTGTGAATGTGCTTATATTTAAAGAACAACCGATTAATATCAGTCTTCCAATCAAAGTCGAGCTGAAAGTTATTGAAGCTCCTCCTTCTCACAAAGGCAATACGGCTGATGGAGGAAGCAAGCAAGTCAAGCTTGAAACGGGTTACATAATCTCGGTGCCTCTTTTTGTCAGTGAAGGAGACGTTTTACGAATAAACACAGAAGAGAAAAAATATGTGGAAAGAGTAAATTAATTTTTTATTTACCCGCTTAATGAAAAAAATCGCTTCTCTTAAAAGAAGAATTATAATTGCTCTTATTTTTGTTATTGTATTGGGAGTAGTTGCTCCGACTGTAGTTTTTTATTCTTTTGGATACCGTTTCGATTGGAATAAAAAAATCTTCGTCCATTCTGGGAGTATTGTGATTAAATCGACGCCCACTAACGTTAATATTTCGCTCGACGGGAAACAAGTATCAAGTAAAAGTATTGATTACATTAATCAAACAACCAACATTAACGGGCTAACTCCGAATAAATATCAACTAGAAGTGAGTGCCCCTGGATATCAAACTTGGAAAAAAGAAACCGAGGTTCATTCTGGCATCGCTACAGAATATTGGAATGTATTACTTCCTCCTCAAAATATTACAAAGATGAATTTGTTGGATAACAACCTGTTGTCTTATTCCTTTAGCCCTGATAAAAAAAACCTCGCCTACTTTGTTAGGCAAGACGAATGGATAAGCTTAATCATTCGAGATAAAGACAACAAAGAAACTTTTGTTTATAAAGAATCGGTTAATCAAAGGTTTGTGCCAAAGGAAGGAGAATTAAAATGGTCGGGAGATGGGAAATGGTTAATTTTTTCTCTGAAACAAGATAATAAAGAAAAAATTTTTTTGGTAGGGGCGGAAGATGGATTTGCAACAACTGTACAATTGGGTGAGGTTTGGAAAAATACGCTTCTTTTAAATAATCCTCCGAATGATCAAAATAATGTCAACTTAAATAGTAATAATTCCAATTCCAACAAACCTTTAAAGCCAAGTAAAGAGCAACAAACTAACCAAGAGAATACAGTCGTTCAAGAAGAAGGAATAGACGCACTTTATTCTTGGGATAAAAAAAATAATATTTACTTTGCATTTAATGGAAATCTCTATACTCAGTCAGCTTCTCAAGTTTTTGATTGGTGGAATAATCGAAGCCTTAGCTCATTAGATAATAATAATTTAAACCAAAATAATTCGAACTTAAACAAAAAATCTTTTTCAAAAACCAATTCAAACGGGAATAAACCGTTAAACGAAAAAAATAAAACAGGAGAAAATAAGGTGGTTTTGCAAAGCGAAAGTGCATATCCAAAAAAGATAAGCGAAGGGTTGGACGGTTTTACTTTCTGTGACAATTACATCTGCGAAGTCAATTTGCGAGACAAAAATGTCGAATTTATCAATGAAAATGGTACTGTAGACCGCAAGATTTCTTTTCCGGAAGGTTATGAGATAAAGGGAGGATACAAACTATTTGCTTACGGAAGCGATAGGTTGGCGGTTGTCGATAGCAATAGTAATCTTTTTGTGTGGGATGAAAAAACACCTATTAAAGAAGATTCAGTCGAAAATTTGAAACTGTTAAAAAAGAATGTTGAAGAGGTTTATTTCTCTGACGATGGGAAAAAGTTGTTGTTTTCAACTGGTAATGAAGCATACGTCTATTTTTTACGGGAGTGGGAGGTTCAGCCAAAACATGTCGCCGGGAGCATGGATTTGATTTGGAAACAGGATCCCAAAATGGAAAGAATTCAATGGTACTTGGATTATCAGCATATTTTTGTAGTGAACAAAGATGCGGTTAAAATTGTCGATTTAGATGAGCGGGGAGGGCAAAACGTTTTTGATTTTTTTACAGGAAACAATATTGCAGGATTTGATTATAGCACAGGAGATAAAAAACTCTGGTTTCTGGAAAATGGTAGTAATGGGGCGAATAAATTAGAAGAAATATCTTTTCCGCCTTCAACCAGTTTTATAAATTCATTTATAGGAGGACAGAGTGCTAACGGTGGACAATAGAATTTTACGCCATTAATACTGCAATTGGCTCTAATTTAGCTACAGGGGTGGCTATTTTGTTTTGTTTTATTCCTTCCATAACCTCGTTGATATCCTTGTAGTATTCGCTATATTGCTTTACCACTCCTTTAGATTTGGCATTGTAAAGCCTAACTCCGTCCTGATTAAGTTTTTTAAACAATTCTTTTTTATCAAAAGAGTTTGGCTCAGATTTCTTTTTCCCTGCACCGTGACTGGCTGAAAAAAACGTTGATTCGTTTTGGTCGGTTGCGACAGCTAAATAGCTGGGAGTGGTCATTGATCCGGCGAAAAAACAAGGTTCTCCGGTGTTCTTAAAAATTTTGTGATCACTCATTTTTTTTGGTCCAAAAGCACGACTAACTCCGTTTCTATGAACCCAAGTTTCTTTGCCAAAATGTTCTTCCCTTCTTACGCCAATGTGGGGCATATCATAAATCAAATTCCATTTTAAGGTCTTGCTAATTTCTTCTTCGACCACAGTTTTAATTTTTGCTGCAAGTACTGCCCGATTAGCATATCCAAAATTTCCTGAAGCTCGGTGAGAAAGTAAATAAGCTTTTCCGATTTTTGAATTGGGATCAATAGAAAAAAATTCCGACTTTTTTCTAAAAGAGAGAGAATCTTTTCTGAGATTTTTTATTTCAAGGGAAGAAAGAAAGGATTTTGGCATGCTGGCTCTTCCGAGATTTACCAGTGCTTTTGTTAGCAAATGTTCTTCTTCTTTGGGGGTGTAAAAATAGCTGGAATATTGCCCCAATACTCCTGATCCGGTGTGCATAAAAAACACCAATTGATCTTCTTCTAGGCCAAAAAATTTGGCTTTTTCAGGGTCTTCAATTTTAGAAACTCTCATTAAATCCAAAAAGTGGTTTCCTGCCATGCCTAAAACACCAAGTCGAAGCTGTGCCATTTTGAGGAATATTTTAGGGATGACATCTTCAATATTTTTTTCACTGGGGATTTCGTTTTGGAGAAATTCATTGCCGTTTTGAAAGGAATTTTCTAATTCATCCTTGAGGAAGGAAAAGTCATCTTTTTTGTTTTGAATAAGTCCCTTTGCTCCTAAGCGAGTGATATCCAAAACGGTTTTGTAATTTATTTTTACCCCTTTGTAAGTTTTTGTAGGCACAACTTTGACCAATTTTTGAAAAATTTTATCAATTTTTTCTTTGGTTATCTCGGAATATTTAAGAGAGAGCGAAAACATTCTCATGCCACAATTAGGAGCAGTATCCATGATTTGAGGAAGAAAATTTTCGTTGGCTACGGCCACGCCGGTGGGGCATTTTCTGCCCTTTTTTGGATGAACATCTGAAAGTACTGCTACGTGGTGATAGACTCCCTTAGTATTGGAAATAGCCTTGAGTTGCTTCAATGCTTCGTCGTTGGGAAAAAGAGAGGATTGGAGATGAAAGACAATAGGTACTTCCCCGTCTTTAATTTGGTAACGATATTTATTTAACTTATCTATTTTCATGGAACAATTTAAATTTAAAATTAAAAATGAAAAATTCAAAAGAACAGTTAAAAATTAAAAATTATTTTAAAAAATTTAAACTTTAAATTGTTCTTTTGAATTTTGCATTTTTAACTTTTAATTGTCCCTTCCATATCCTCAAAATCGCCTTCCCTACTTTTTCGCCATCGTGTCTTAGTGGGGATCTTAAATAGGCAATTTCATCGGCGGTTGAGAAAGAAGAACATTGTTTATCTAGGACGTCAATTTCAAGGACTTGGTATTTTTTTTTCTGCCCGAGTTTTTTTTGATGCTTTACAAAATCGCCATCCATAACACTTAAACATTTTTTTATTTCCGGGGGAATAGTTTTTTTGTTTATAATGGCGATGTCTATGCGGTTTGCTCCTAGATATTGATTGATTAAATCAACGTAGTCATCAAGACCGAAGCCCATCGTTTGATCTTTACGATTGATAAGATTGCAATTGAAAATTACCTGTGCCTTGCTTTTAACGATTGCTTCTCTAATTTCTTGAATAATGAGCGTTGGAAGAAGGCTACAATAAAAATTTCCCGGGCCGATTAGAATAATATCGGCTTCCTGAATAGCGGAAACGGCTTTCGGGTTAGCTTTGGCTTTTGGAGAGAGAAAAAGCTTCTCAACTCCTTCTTTTTGTAAATTTTGATAAATGTTGATGTTGTGTTGTCCTTTGATAATTTTGCCATTTTTGAGTTTAACTCCGAGAGTTACACTGTCGCTGGTTGCCGGGATAATTTTTCCTTTGACGAGGAGCAATTTTTCCATTGCTCTGACTGCCTTAATAAAATTACCGTGAAATTTTTCCAATCCGGCTAGAAGAATGTTACCAGCTGTGTGACCACGCAAACCACCATCCTCGAAACGGTAGTTCCATATTTTATCCCAAGGTTCTGGCAAAGTGGAAAGAGCTGAAAGACAATAGCGGACATCTCCGGGAGGAAGAACCCCAAGCTCTTTTCGGAGTCTTCCGGTGGATCCCCCGTCGTCGGTCATAGCGACAATGGCATTGATATTGAAATCAAACTTTTTGAGTCCCGCAAGCAACGAGAAACTACCGTTGCCTCCGCCAATAGTAACAATTTTTAATCTGGTAGACATAGAAATGATTTCAAATTATCCTCTCGTTTCTGTTTATCACAAAACTTCTTCAGGTAAAAAGTTCTGTAAGATATTTAACGTTTAATCATCATTTTATAACCTCCGCTAGAATAGGCACAGGCTGGGTTTGGCCATTCATCTGGGTCTGGGCAACAATCCTCGTCAATATGCTTTCCTTTGTGTTGCCTGCTTTTATGAGGTTTGTCGTGTTTTTCTCCGCAGGTAAGCAAAATTCTTTT
>JAJXZR010000015.1 GCA_021779915.1 bacterium | reverse complement strand
GATAGAAAATACTTCTATTTATACCTAAAAGAAATGGAATTTCGTTTTAATCATAGAAAAGACCCGGATTTAAGCATCACTATCAAGAAATTGTTAAAGAACGATAATCGTGTTCTAGACTAACTCCTTTTTGTAAACTAGCAGATAAAGAATATGTCAAAGAAAAGTTAAAGATTACAAAAAAATTATTTATTGTGAAAGGTTAGTCACTATTTTTATCAATTTATCTTTATCTTTTGGATCACTGATAGCAATCAATAGGGCTAGGGCAGTGAGAGCGTTGTCGTTGATTTTTCTTTCTCCGCTCTTCCTAAAAAGATAATCATTTTTGTCTAAAAAATAAACAAACAGAAATGATCCAATTCTTTTGTTTCCATCAACGAAGGGATGGTCTTTGATAATAAAATACAAAAGATGAGCCGCTTTTTCTTCGAGGCTGAAATACAATTCTTTCTTGCTGAAAGTCTGATAAATATTTCCCAATATTCCCTTTAATTTTTCATCGTATTCTTGACCAAAAAGCTTACCAGCTTCTTTTTTTGAAAGAAGCTCTTTTTTAATTTTTTCAATAACAGTCAAGGCGTCCTCATAGTTGAGTACGAATTTACCTTTGCCTTTTTTAGTAAGTGATAATTTTTCTTTGTCGTATTTTTCAAGTAAAGTAAGCGTCTTTGAATATCTTCCAAGTAAATTTAACAACTCTTGCTCTTGGCCAGCTAATAACTTATGTTTGGATTTTTCTTGCAAAAAGGAGATAGTTTCTTGTAATTCTTGAAAACTTTTCCTTGTTCTTAGTAGTCTTTTCTCGTTTACGGTATAGCCCTCTAAAATATGTTGACGTAAAACTTTGGTCGCCCATTGTCTGAAAACGATTGCGACTTTTGAATTTGTTCTGTATCCAATTGCCAATATAACGTCCAGAGAGTAAAAAACTACTGGCTTGTCGGAATTTGCAATATGCATTTTTTGCATATTGCTTTTTTCATCAATCTCTTTATCTTTAAAAATGTTTCGAATGTGACGAGATACTACTGATTGATCCACTTCAAAAAGAGCCACAATCTGAGCCTGGCTCGCCCACAGTGTTTCTTTTTGAAAGTCCCCCTTAAATTCAATCGCTCCTGATTTGTTCTGATAGATGACAATTTCTTTTGGCATAAATTTTCAAATTAAATTTAACCATTTATCTTATTTTATCACATTAATTACTAAATTTTAAAGATTAAATAAACTAAAAATAAAAAACCGCACAATAATGCGGTTTTAATTCATCTGCTCCGCTGGCTGGGGCAAGTTCGAACCTGATAATATCTTTATTAAAATAATTTTTTAAGCTAGTATGTTAGAAAGCGCTTAGAAATCAAAAAGAGTCGGGTCAAAAAGAAAAGAATAGCAGATTAATAATTAAAACAAGAAAAAAAGCGACTCGATAATTACTGAGTCGCTTTCGAGACACCTTTGTCTAAAGTCCCAATTTGGCTTTAATCTCTACTCTCCGTCGGGGACTTTTATATGCCTTAGCTCGGCGAAGGAGGATAATTAGAAATATCTTTGAAAAAAGAAATGAGCTTATTTATATTCTGGACTTAGCTCCAGGAGCACAGAAATAATATTGAGTTTAATATGTCTAGATTTGCATATAGTCAACAACTGTCTTGATTATTTGCCTAACTGTGTCATTACAATTTTTAAAAGAAATTCTGTCCAATATCTCAGGTCCAAATTCTCTTATTATGTTACTAATTAGAGCGTGAATAAAAGATTGGGTTGCTGATTCAACCCCGTCAAAATCTAACACTATACTCCCCTCTTTTTTTAAAAGTGGTGTAATTTTTTTTAGTCTTAGCTCCCTAGCAATATCTTTATCTTCTGCAAAAACCCCACTTTTTTTAAAAATTTTGATTATTTTCATATAAATTTAGCTTGTTTATAAAATTCTTTTTTTCTTTCTTTAACTGTTTTTGAATAAGTGTTTCTGATAAGTTCAAGAAGTACTGCGAACTCTTCTTTACTATCAAGACTAATATCAATGCCGACAGCCGTTCCCTGCCAATAAGGAAAATTTTTGCCCTTTGAGTGCTTATCTTTAAATGGATCCCCATAAAGTTTTACTGGTTTGTCTCTATTTGTCTTCAGAAGCTTATAAAGTGTTTTTCCACTATAAATAACAAAAAAATCTCTATTAACTTTCGCTATAGATTTAATAAAAAATAAACCTGCCCCAGCATTATAGTCTGTGCCTCCAATTCGTCTGGTTGTCCCAGTAACTCCCGGTGTAAGAGCTAAACGTATCGCATCAGAGTCCGAACTAACCTTATAAGATTCTGAGATTGTTTCCTTAATGCCTACTCCTCTATCAGCTATTCCTATGCTTATCCTGTTACTTTTTTGAAAATACTGAGCACACAATATTGCACCAATTTTTGATTCTGAGTGCTCAAACACATTTCTTGTCAATTCACTCACTATATATCTTATTGGTTGAGCCTGATTTGGCTTTAAATGTAAAAGTGGAACCATGTCGGTTATAAATTTTGTAAGATCTTGTTTAGTGAGTACTTGTGTGATCGGAATAAATCTACCAGCTGGCTCATGTTCTTCAATCCTTATACCTGATTTAATTTTCAGTATATCAAAAAGATTCATTCTTTTTAGATAATGTTTTGATTTAGCTTCAATTTGTTCACAAATTATGTTTTTTGGTTTACATGATAAACCTAAGGCAACTACCATAGAAAGTACTACGGGATGTACAGAAATCCATTGTTTATGAGCAGTAATCTCTAATTTATCTGGTCGAGAAGTATCAAATGATTTTAGAAACGGATCTATATTTCCCAACCAAGCACTGTTTGGAATGTGAATTTTCATATATAAGTAGTTAACACTGTATCTAAGTGAATTTTACCAGGATTTATAGATTAGTCAAAAAATACCGGGATTCCCGGTAAATTGATTAAATATTCGCTATTCCGGTATATCCTAAAATAATCAAAATTTACAAATTAAATTTTAACATTGTAGTTTTACTGACTTGTTTTTAAACACAAAAGACCCTCTGAACCTGCCAACCGAACTTTTCAGAACTTTCCTTAATATCTTTCTTACAAATTTATCATCAATATTCCATAAAAGAAATAAATAAATTGGTTTATGCCTTTATCCAAGAGGAGATACAGGAAATTAAAATTATAGATTTTACTTCAACCCCTCCCTAATCATCTGTCTTAAACTACTTTTCCCTTTATCAGTTTTAAAATATTTCTCCCTCCTCATAGCATCAGACTTGGAAGAGTGGGCTTCGTAATAGAGCAATTTAAAAGGCAACCGACCTTTAAATGCAGAAAAAGAATTTTTAAACTTGACACATTATATTAATACTAAATAATGTTAATAATAACATTTATTCGTATTCATGAAATATATTGATTTTTACAAAAAATTTAAAGATAGTCCTCTTTTAAATTTGAGAGACGTCGCTACAGTTTTTGATGATTTTGACAGAAGAAGAATCAGTGAGTGGCAGGAAAAAAAGTATATAAAGAAAATTACTAATAATTTTTATATATTCTCTGAGAGCAACCAAAGCGAGGGAGATATTTATTTCATAGCCAATAAGTTACATAGCCCTTCGTATGTAAGCTTGGAAAGTGCTCTTTCATATTATGGGCTAATTCCTGAAGGTGTTTTTGATGTAACTTCTGTTTCGCCCGTGAAAACCAGAAGGATTTTTGCGAATTTGTCTGTAAGACAGCCGGATTTTTTATATCTTAAGCTTAAGAAAGAATTTTTTTTCGGATATAAAATCATAAAATATGAAAAGGGATCGTTTCTAATGGCTTGCCCGGAAAAAGCATTACTTGATTCTTTGTATTTATTGAATTTAAAGAATGAAGGGGACTTTTACGAAATGAGATTCAATAAAGAAATTCTAAATTCGATAATGAATTCAAAGATAATGCGAAAGTATTTAAAAATTTTTGACTCAAAAATATTGAGAAATAGAATTAATAGTTTAAAGAAAACATATGCTTAGCATAGATGAAATTGCTAAAGAATATCCTAAAGAGTTGCAACCTTTTAAAAGATTTATTTTGAAGGAATATTTGCAATACAAAATATTAGATTTTATTTTTAAAAATAAAATTGGAGACAAGTTGTCATTTCTGGGTGGCACGGCATTAAGAATCATTCATAATAATCAAAGATTTTCCGAAGATTTAGATTTTGATAATTTTGGGCTGACAGCGAGAGAATTTGATTTATTGATCCAGAAAATCAAAAGTGATTTAGAAAAAGAAGGATATTTGGTTGAGACGAGAAATGTTCACAAAGGGGCTTATCGCTGTTATATTAAATTTCCCGAAGTACTTTTTAAGGAAGGATTAACTCCAGTCAAAGAAGAAAAAATCCTTATCCAGATTGATACCGCTCCTCATAAATTTAAGTACAGTCCGGATGTTAGATTAATAAATAAGTTTGGTGTATTTCGTGAAATAAAGTCAACCCCCATCGAAATAGTTTTGAGTCAAAAAATATACTCGATTTTTAACCGGAAAAGACCCAAGGGAAGAGATTTTTACGATGTTGTATTTCTGTTTTCAAAAACCAGCCCAGATTATAAGTATTTGAAGCTTAAGCTTGGAATTAATACCCCCGAAAAACTAAAAAAAGAATTAGCAAAAAAATGTAAGAACCTCAATTTTAAAGATTTATCTAAAGATGTCAAATCATTCATTTTCGAACCGAGAGGGGAAGAAAAGGTGATTAAATTTATAAGATTAGTAGAGGGTATAGAATAATTTCGGCGTAAGCGGCAGGGAGTCTCACGTCGCTACACTTGCCAATAGGGCTTCCGCCCTCTTGTCCTCTCCTTCGACAAGCTCAGGTTCGGTCACCCCAAACGGGGAAAATACTTTTCCCCGACCCCCTTTGGTTCGAATCCTGCCTTGAAACAAAACAAAAAAACCTCACTAAAAAGTGAGGTTTTTTTGTTTGCTCCAGCTAGTGGACGATGTTAGAACCTGTTTGATGGAAGCAGTTTAATTTACCCCACCTCTTACCACACTATATTCGCCCACAGTTTCAGATTCTCTTTACTCAGTACTATTAATTCCCAACAAATCATAGGGTTTCTCGTTAAATTTATCGTTAAACAGATAGCCCATCAGAATAGTGAAGACAATAAATGTTAATAAAATAAGTAATTGGCCTTTAGATGTTTTTTGAATATCTTGTTTTGATTTAACATCACAAACCTCACCTGGACAATATTGTGCTTTGTCTTTGAAAAAAAGGGGATAAAATTTGCATCCCAAGCAAATTCCAAAAGCTGCTTCGAAAAATAGAAACGTAAGGCAAATAAGACAGAAAATGCCTGCAACAGGACTCGTGGCATTTATAATAATAAGATGAAAGAACATGGTGGCTGATAACACCACGCCAATTATCCAAGCAAACTTTTTTTGAGGAGCTCCGACATATTCTGGTGTTTGATTCCGGACAATCAGGCGTCCGATTATTAATGAGGGAGAAAATTTAGGATTCACGAAAACCCGAATCACAAGATCTACAAAGAAAATACCTATTGCGTACTTTATCGGAATAAAATTTTCATTGAACAGGACGAACATCCATGAGATGAAGGTTGCCAAGAATAGTATTCCTGCAGCTGCTCGTATTTCCCGTTCATTTAGAACCGGGATGCTATATCCTTTCACGGTTTCTCCAAATTTAATTATTTTTTTCATATTTTATATTTTCCACATTTTATGTCCTGATTTTATAACAAAAAATTTCCAACGTCCACGCCCTAATAAATTTAAAACCCTCTTTAAAAAGGGTTTTTGACATTGGCTCCGAATGCTGGATGGACGTTAGAACCTGTTTGGTGACGAGGGTTAATATAACCAGTTGATAATATTTCAATAAAAAATGAGGCGTCATTTGTAACGACGCCTAGTGTATAAGTTCATTTTCTTTTGCTCCATTCGCTTTTGAGAAGTCCGAGAATAATCTCGTCACAGTATCGATTTCTTTTGAAAAAGACTTTACGACGCCGGCCCTCAATCTGAAATCCTACCTTCTGATGTGCTTTGAGACTGCGTTTATTGAATTCGAACACCGAAGAGGAAATTCGGTGAAGATTCAAAACCTCAAAGCCGTATTTCAGAAGAAGCGCAGACGTTTCGGAGCCATAACCATTATTCCAATAATCTTTTTCACCAATAGCTATACCAAAAGTTGCATGCCGGTCTTTCCAACTGATCTGGTGAAGTCCGCAATTTCCGATTGGAATGTTTGGCCTTCCCTTATCGCCTTTTATTTCAATCAAAAAAATAAAATTGGAATTGGAGAGATTGTTGTCTTCTATCCACTTCTCTTCTGCTTTCCTTGTCATGGGTAGATAGAAAAGTAGGTACTGAGTTACTTCCGGGTCATTGAACCATTTTAAAAACAGCTCAACATCTTTCTTGTCGATGGGTCTCAAAATAACTCTTTTCCCTTCAAGCATGTCTTTTGCTCCTTTTTTGCTTTAAAGATCTTTAACAGCTTAAGCTAATGCATATAAATATCAAGGTCAACAGAAAAAGCAAGGACAGGATCCTTGCTTTTTTATTATGCTCCAGAAGCTGGACGACATTAGAATCTGTTTAACATTCTCAAATGTAGAAGAATATTTTTAATTGTAATAGAATTCTTTTAAGAAAAATTTTAAATAAAAATAAAAAAATGAAAAAATTATCTCCTCTTGCTATGGGAATTTCAATTGGTGTGATATTCTGCACTCTTGTTTTTGTGGTGATTAATTATATCCACCCAATTTTGGGAACAAAAAAACAAGATCAAATTCAAATTCAAAACCAAAATCAAGATAAAGAGGCCACCAACTGCATCAATTCAGGAGGAGATTGGATAAATGATACGTCTGATTATAGGTATTCTTTCTGTAAATGTGCTGATGATTCAGAAATAAATAAGCCTTTGGATGAGAAAAGTTTCTTTCCCAAAATTTGCTACAACACGAACCAAGGCGATAGAGATACTTGTAAATTATCCGGTGGGAATCGAGTCAAATAAAGTGATTCTCATGGTCAATACAGCAACTGCATCTGCCCAGATGGATACACCGATAAGGGAGAATTTTGCTATCCTACACTTTCTCCAACACCAACGGGGAAAGCAGTCCCTTGCGAGAAAGGTTTGATTAATGTAGGGAGTATGATTGGTCTACCTAATGATTTATGCTTCAGCCTTGAAACAGTAAAACTCAGCTGTAAATCAAGCGGGGGACAATGGTTTGAGCATAAGCAATCTCTTTCCTATGAGGAAGACCAGAAGAGACAAATTCCTTCAAGTAATCTCTGCGAGACTGAAAAGAAAACAGTTTACCATCAAGAAAATTGTGATAAAAAGGGATGCATAGGCCTAATAAGAGATTATTTTTACAGTTGTCAGTGCCCTGGAAGTCAATGTATTAATCAAGAAGGAAAATGTGTTAAAGAAGATTACTCAGCGAGAGATTTTTGCAGAAAAATCGGCGGTGTTTGGAATCCGAAAACAGGTTGCTATTGTGCTAAAAATGGATTCTTCGATTATAAAGAGAATAAATGTAAAGCAAGTGAGAGTGAAGCAAAATGTGAGCAATCGGGAGGAGGTATATGGAAGCCAATACCGGAATTTTGCAAAGCCGAAGCATATAACATGTTTTATTGCGACAAAAAAGACGAAATTAGATTATATGATACCGATAGTAATCGTTGTCTTAATGAATCTAAATTCTTTTGTGATTGTCCAGAAGGAACTTGTATGGATCGGTTTGCTTTTAAATGTGTTCCCGGAATGAAATGGGATTCAATTCCTTTTAGAAAAGAAAAATGTTCTCAATCAGGAGGCAAATGGGTAGATCTAGGTGGTACAACAGGGGAAGGTTGCTTATGCGAAGATGATGTTTTTGCGCCGGGAGGAAACTGCAGGTAAGCATTATGGCGATAGTTGTCTTATATTTATCCAAGAATTTCTAACGTCCACGTCATAAGAAATCTAAAAACCCTCTTTTAATGAGGGTTTTTAGTATTGGCTCCAGCTAGTGGATACGTTTAGGAACTTGGAGTTAAAAGAACTTGAGGCAGAGTCTAGTAATTTTTTAATAGTAGTCTATGCAAATATTTAAATTGATTTTTCAAAATAAATAGGAGAACATTGTATAAAAAGAATAACCCAAATCTATGCCAAAAAGTATCTACGAATCAAAAAAAGAGTCGGAATATAGAAGTTATTTTTCACCGATAAAATACAAGTTTTTCTTGTTTATAGAAAAACTTTATAAAAGAACCGTTAATAATACTGACAACAGAATACCGATAATAATTGATTATCTAAAGCAAAAAAAGCCTATAAAAATTTTAGAAATAGGAAGTGGAACATTACCGATTTACAAATTCATTCCTAAAGAACAAAAAAACAAATAGAATATCACATTTGCGAAGTTAATCCAGAAAAAATTTTATTTATAAACAAAAATTATCCAGATATAAAAACAACCTGTTCTGATGCTCTAAACCTACCTTACAAAGAAGAACTTTTCGACTTAGTTTTGAGTAAGGGGGTTTTGCATCACATTGATGATGAAAGTATGGATTCGGTTAGAATTAAAAGAAAGCTTTTTATTAAGGAGATGATGCGAATAATAAAAAATAATGGCAGTATTCTTCTGATGGATTTTTCTAATAATAAAAGTATGATTAGTTCTTTGTGGCACTTTTTACATAAAGCTTGTTTCAATGAGGGAGAGCATAATTTTTATTCTTTGAAAGATAGTCTCGAATTGTTTCATGATGGATCACTAAAAAAAGTTTTTGGGGAAGAATTCGATACCTTCAAAGGGACTTACTATTATATAATTGCTAATAAAAAAACATGAATATTGAAAGTGAAATGAAGTTTAAAGTGGAAGATGTTTCTGAGCTAGAAAGTAAGATTCTGAGTATCGATTTCGTTTTTGAAAAGGAAATAAATCAAGAAGATCTTTATTTTTCTCCTGCTCATAAAAAATTTGCTGGCACAAAAAAGTACTACCTTCGTTTAAGAAAACAAAGCGATGACAATTGTAATTTTGCTTATCATGAGGTGATAGATGATTTACAAACCAAAGAAGTAGAAGTTAAAATTAGCGGATATACCAATTTTGTTGAGATCCTAAACAAACTAGATTTTACTTTAGATTGTATAGTAAAAAAGGATAGAAGGGTTTTTAAAAATAATCTTTTTGAAATTACTCTTGATAAAGTTGAAAACCTAGGGGCATTTATTGAGTTAGAATACATTGGAGGATCAGCTGAAGACATTAGCCTCTTCTTTGATGAGCTTATCAAAAATCTAGGATTAAATAAAGAAAATATTGTCGCTGGCCTAGGCTATCCAGATTTATTAATGAACAAATTAAGCTAAAATCATGATCAAAATAAAGTTTACTCTTCCTAGAACTATAAGAGTAAAGTTGAATAGTGCTTGTCAATATAGATGTAAATTTTGTCATCAAGAAGGTGATGCTGAAGCGAAAGATATTGACGGCAAGCAGTTAATAGGAGCAATGAAAATTCTTTCAGATGACCTTGGTGTCAGTCGAGTTCATTTTACTGGAGGTGAATTACTGCGGAAGAGTATGACAAAAAAGTAAAAGAATATGATTCAGAGAAGCAAGATTTGATAATCCAATACGAAGACCACAATAAAGCTGATACAAACTTCTATATAACGGCCAGTAGAGTGTTAGACCTATCTAACAGAGCTTGGGAATTATTCAAAAGTTCAGAACCTGAAGAAAAAAATCAATTACTGAAGTTCATACTTCAGAACTTAGAACTCAAAGGGAAAAATCTAGTCTATGAGCTGAGAAATCCCTTTCAAGGGATAGCAGATTATCAGAAAACTGGCAATTGGCTCCAGCGGCAGGATTCGAACCTACGACCAAGTGGTTAACAGCCACCTGCTCTACCACTGAGCTACGCTGGAATGGTAGATTTTAAACAATAAAATAAAATAGCTCTTGTTTTGAGCACAAAGTTAAAATAAATTAAAAAATGATAAATGTAAAGAAATTTAAGGAACTATTCAACTTTATAGCTTGCTTTTGTCTTTTTCTGAGAATATTTGAAATTTTGTGATAGAATCGGGATAAAGAGGATAAATTATTCAAAAGAATTTATGGAAACAATAGAAAAAAAGAAGAGCGATCAGCCTTTTTGGCATTTTGTTTTTTCGGCTTTCTTCGTTTTCTTGGTTGTGCTTGCCTTATCTTATCTCCAATCAAAAGGTGAATTGCCTCACAAAATCAGTCCTTTTGATTTTGTATTGCTTTCTCTTGCCACTTTTCGATTGATTCGATTGTTTGTTTATGACGTTGTAACTGATTTTATTCGGGAATATTTTGCTAATCATCATAGAGGTCCGAAGAAGACGATTTTTCATTTGTTGAATTGCCCTTGGTGTACAGGGGTTTGGATGGCTTTTTTTGTGAGCTTTTTCTATTTTGCTACTCTGTTTGCTTGGTTCCCTATTCTTTTCCTAGCTATTGCAGGATTGGCTACGTTTATTCAGATTACTATTTATAAAATTGGGTTTGGATTATGAAACGGGTATATTTATAACGGTTAGAAAATTAATTTTAAGAATCAAGAATGGATATTAAAAACATTTCTGGGAAGGAATTTAAGAAGATGATTGAAGACGAAAAAGATAATCTGGAAATTGTGGATGTGAGGGAGAAAGCAGAGTATGACCTTATTAAAATAAAAAATTCCAAACTGATTCCTCTAAGTCAGATTGGGTCTCGGATAGATGAAATTGATTGGAGCAAGAAAGTGGTTTTGGTTTGTCGGAGCGGGAGCCGGAGTGGGTATGTGGCTTCGATGTTGGTTAGTGGCGGGAAAAAAGTGGCGAACTTGGAAAATGGAATTTATGAACTCTATTTGAATGATTGCGATTGCTTGGAAAAAGATCCAGAGTGCTGCAAGGAATATTTTTAGTAACGAAATTTGAAATAAAAAAAGGCCGGAATTTTCCGACCTTTACTGGGTTATTTTTTCTTCTTGGGGCGTCTAGGTTTTTTGTAAACAGGATCTTCAAACTTCCACAACCTAGCTGGTCCATTTCTTCCTTGTCGGTTGTAAACCCTAAAATTTAAGTTCAGGGCGCTTTTGTTGTGATAAAGCTTGGTAATAAGCAAATGCTCCACTTCCCAGGCATTTTCCTTAAATAAAATCCCATTGTTTTCCAGGAGTATCCCGTGTTGTTCGATTACAATGGAGGAAGCCAGAGCCATTTCATCTGCAATTACTCGATTTGTCCAAACATCAAGTGGTTGAACAAACCAATAGATTTTTTGTTTCGCCAATTTTCACCTCCTGATTTTTAAAGGTTCTTAAAAAGAAAATAGTTACTATTTTATAATAGCAAATAAGTTGGGCGTCAATAAACAGAGTTTAGAAAGTGGGAAAGTTTTGAAATTTTAGAAAGTTACGAAATGAGCAATGTAGTTGTCGCACAATATCATTTTTGAGTCAGAAAAATCCTGGCCAGGCGGATTTCGTCGTAGGAAAATTCTTCTCCCAGAAGGTTTTTGACCGGCCAGAGGTTCCATTGATTGGTTTTTTGGAAGGCTTCTTGAATTTTTTCCAATCTATCGGGAGGGAGCGCGATGTGGGAAAGATTGAGTGTTTCGCCACTATTGAAGAATTTTTCTATGTGGTTGATGACTGTTCCAGGAGCAATTTGGCGCAAATTAGCTATTTCTTCGATTGTTTTTTTCTGAAGTAATAATTCCCTAGTAATTGAATAAGTAGAACCTCTCCTTTTTAGGGATCTTCCATTGGCAGGTTTAATTTTCTTTTCAAAAGTTCTTGGCGCAGCAATAATTTTTTCTTCTAGATTGTTTTCTTTAGCATAACTTGAAATTAAATCGATAAATACCTTTCCAAAACGTTCCAATTTGCCTTCCCCTACCCCGCTTATTCTGCGGAAAGAATCTGTGCTTTGAGGGAAATAAAAGGACATTTGCTGGAGAGCGGTGTCACCAAAGACCATAAACGGCGGGACACGAAGGTCGTCGGCCAGTTCTCGGCGAAGCGATCGCAGCTTTGCAAACAAAACTTCATCATAATCGAGAGCCCCCTTCTTTTTGACTTCTGTCGTGATTTCATCTTCAAAATGAGGCTTTTTGAGAGTCAGTTTTTCTTTTTGTTTGAGAAATATTCTTCCTTTGGAGGCTACGTAGAGCGTCTTGTAGGAATCAGCGCTTCTTCCAAGCAGTCCCTCCCCTACTAAAAGATCGATAACATATTTCAATTCATCACTCGAAACTTTGTTTGAAATTCCATAAACTGACAATTTATCATGACCCCACTCCAACACTCTCTTGTTATGGGAACCCTTGAGGACGTTGATGATGTGGGTTAGGCCAAAGCGTTCATCAGTTTTGAGGATGGCGGAAAGAATTTTTTGGGCTATTTCGGTGGCGTCGAAATCTTCTCGAGGAGTGAGACAGACGTCACACCCTTGGCAGTTGGATTTTTCTTCCAGTAAGCTTCCTTCCCCGAAATAGGAAAGCAAATAATTTCTTCGGCAGGTCTTTTGTTCGCAATAATCAACCATCTGCTGAAGTTTTTTTTGGATATTGGATTTTTCGGTGTGGTCTCGGATTTGATTGATAAAAAAATTATGTTTGACGGTGTCGCCATAGGAATAGAAAAGGATGCAGTCGCTTGAAAGTCCGTCTCTGCCGGCGCGTCCGGTTTCTTGATAGTAGCCCTCGATGGTTTTAGGTAGGCTGTAATGTACAACCAAGCGTACATCCGGTTTGTCAATCCCCATCCCAAAAGCGATAGTGGCGACGATGATTTGGATTTTATCGCGGATGAATTTCTCCTGAACTTTTTGGCGTTTTTCGCTTGGAAGGCCGGCATGATAGGCTCTCGCGTCAAATCCGATTTCTCGAAGGTCGCTGGCAATATTTTCCGTTTCTTTGCGGGAAAAACAATAAATGATGACTGGTTGGTCTTTATATTTTTGCAAAATTGAAACCAAATTTTCGAAAGTTCTTCTTTTGGGTCGAACGAAATAGTTGAGGTTAGGTCTATTGAAACTAGAAATAAAAACCTTAGCTTTTTGGAGTTCGAGCTGATTGATGATATCTTCTCTGACTTTGGGGGTGGCTGTTGCTGTTAAGGCTACAACGGGGATTGCAGGAAAGCTTTGGCGAATGGCCTTCAAGTTGCGATAGTCCGGACGGAAGTCGTGACCCCATTCACTGATGCAGTGAGCCTCGTCAATTGCAATAAGACCAACATTCAGTTTTTTAAGAAATGTTTGAAAACCGCTCGAAGCCAGGCGCTCGGGTGCCAGGTAGAGTATTTTAATTTTTCCTTCAAGAGATTTTTTCTCGATATCTCTTATTTCAGGAAGAGCGAGAGAACTGTTTATAAATTCGGCACTTATGCCGTTGGTCTTAAGACTGTCAACTTGATCCTTCATCAAAGAAATGAGAGGAGAAATAACCAAGGTCAAGCCATTTAATTTAAGAGCCGGTAGTTGATAACAAAGCGACTTCCCTCCCCCAGTAGGCATAAGCACTAATGTATCTTTTTGTTTTAGAATGTTATCAATGATTTCTTCCTGGAGTGGACGAAAATTATCAAAACCGAAGTAGGTTTTTAGGAGAGTGAGCACGAAGAAAGGGGTAATTAAAAATTATAAGTTATAAATTCAAAAGAAAAATTATAAGTTCAAAATTTAATAACTTTGAATTTTGAACTGTTCTTTTGAATTTATAACTTATAATTTTTAATTACCAAAACCATCTCTTGTTTATTGGTACACAAGCTAGTTGGTATTAGTAAGAGGAGAATTAAAAAGACCTTTTATGGGCAACTGGTTGCTCCGGCTACTTTGTGGGCGGCTTTTGAGGTTCCGTTTGAATCGACACACCAAAAAGTCCCATCCACCATAGTGATTCCGGCGGCCCAGGCTGAGGCGGAATCGTTGCAAGCATATGCCGTTCCTCCGGCACTGACGGCTCCTCCTGAAATTCTGGTGTTTTGCGAATCAGAACACCATCCGGTATAACTGGCCATATCGTCGTTATAGAGTTCTGCAGCGGCTCGAAGTTCCGCCATTTGAGATTTGATGGATGCATTTTTGCCTTTATTTCTGGCGCTATTGAGGCTGACCATAACAATACTGGCCAAAACTCCAATTATCGCTACTACCACTAGAAGCTCTATAAGGGTAAAACCCCGATGGTCATTTTTACTCATTGTGTTTTTGTATTTTTTATGGGTTAAGAGAAAATCTATTGAAATTATGATATCAGCATATTTTAAAATTTGAAACAAAACGAATATTTTACGTATTAAAGACACTAATCAATAAATTAAAACTATGTTTGGATTTCATCACATGGGTATGGGATTTTTCGGCTTAGGTTGGATTTTTGTGTTGATAATTTTTGGAGTTTTAGCTTGGCTCGTGATCATGTTCCTTGATGGCAAGGGGTATGGTTGTTGTGGTAAAAGCAGAGAAAACGAAAAGAGTGAAAATCCTCTGGACATCGTTAAAGTCAGGTATGCCAAGGGAGAAATAACAAAGGAAGAATTTAAAAAGATGAAGGAAGAATTGGAGCAAAAAGCGTAGTTTTCTCTCGAAAAAGGTTGACATTTGATATACAAGTGATATAAATAACCTACCACAACGAATATGCAATAGTAGCTTAGTCGAACTTTTTGCATAAAGGCGTGTGTATTTAACTAATTTTCAGATCACAATGGAACAAGGTACAATCAAAAAAATCACCGATCGTGGTTTTGGTTTCATTACCGCTGAGGGCAGAGAAAAAGATCTCTTTTTCCATGCCAAAGAACTCGTGGGAGTTGAAATCGATGATCTCAAAGAAGGCGACAGAGTCGAATTTGAGGTAAGCGAAAGCCCGAAAGGACCAAATGCAATCAAAGTCTCTCGCATCTAAGCGAATTACCTATTGCAAAAAATTAAAAACGTCCGCCTCAGGCGGGCGTTTTTAATTTTGTGTCTTTGATTAAAATACATCAGTTTCATTAAGAATCTATTTTAACAAGTTTGAAGATTTTTTGTTAATTTCTTGTTGCCCAACTCGCTTCGCTCAGACAGGTCCTCACAATAAATTAACAAAAAATCTTCAAACTTGTTAAAATAGATCCCATTAGTTATAAGTGGGGGAAATTTATTTTTATGTTAAAATTAGAAAAGTAAATTTAAAAACAAAAAAATGGATGAAGAAATTTTAAAAAGGATGGAAGCTCAGGAGAAAAAGCTGGATGAGATCCATCTTTCGGTGGAAAAAATCCGAAAGTATTTTTATTGGAGAACGATTTTTTCTGTTGCTATTTTCGTTTTGCCTCTTATCGGAATTGCTCTAGCAGTGCCAGCGCTGATCAATCTTTTTGACACTTATACCAACGCTTATTCTTCCCTGTTGAAATAATTTTAATTTTTTTAAAATAAAACTCATGAAAGCCACTGATTTTAATCTTCCGGAAAATCTCAAGTTTGATTTTGCCAACGGAATTACTTCTTTTGGCAATAGCCGGCTGATCATTCTCAGTTCCAAAGCAATGGGTCTTCTTCGGCACAATATTATCAAACAGGTGGGGGTGGATAATGCCCGCAAGTTGCTTTATAAATTCGGGTATCAAAATGGATACACTGATTTTTTAGAAATAAGAGCCAACTATAAATTTGATACTTTGAATGATCTCCTCGCGTCTGGTCCGACTATCCATACTTGGGAAGGAATCGTTCAGGCAACGCCGAAAGAAATCAAGATCGACCATCTGAGCAAACAATTTTATTTTAGCGGTGTCTGGAAAAATTCTTACGAAGCCCAGCAACATCTTCTTTATTATGAGAAAGGAAACCTTCCAGTCTGTTGGTCTTTGATGGGTTATGCGGCGGGGTGGTGCACTGCCTTTTGGGGGAATACTATTTTGTGCGTAGAACCGAAATGTATGGGAATGGGGCATGAAAACTGCGAATGGGAGTTGAAGCCACTGGCCGACTGGGATCCTAAAGTGATTGCACCATATCTTGAGGCTGTTCTTGAAGGACAGGAAGACATGCTGGAAAGCAGAGAGTCTTGACAGCACCCAACTTATCCTGTAAAAACAGTCCAAAAGAAAGCAGAAGTGCTTTTTAGTACTTTTTAAATCTGGGAAAACAGGAGATAAAGATGAAAGAATGTTATCGAAAGTCTATACAAGAAGGTATCGTGTTGTATTTGAGAATACTCTGCGTGGCTTGCATTGCTCTTGTATTTTGGTTGTTAACTCTGTATTTGGCGTCTAGTTTGTCGGCAGAAACAGACTGGTGGATGAAACCCCTAAAATTTGAAGGTTCTTGGTGGACAAAAATTTTGATAGTGAGCCCCTTCTGTTTAATGGGACAGTTTTTGTACGAATGGTTTTTTACCAAGATAGGGCTCCTAAGATTGCTTATTAAGGGGAAAAATGATAAACGAGCAATGGAAAAGGTTGTAGTTAGAGTGGTATTGCAAATTAAAAATGGTTTCTTTAGTAAACTATTGGCAGAAGAAGATGTTTATGATGTGCTGGCGCTTGCCAGACTTGCCGATGTTCCTGAAGAGAAACTAAAAACTTTAACAGAGTACATTGATTGTTTGAATTTCAAGAAACTCCTGAAGCTAACAAAGAGCGAACTCCGATAAAAATAAAAGCCTGCGATTAATAATTGCAGGCTTTTTGAATTTTTGAGACTAATCTTCTGTTTGTTGGTATACTTTGTTAAAACAGCGGTATTGATATGCTTCTTTTTCAGCATTTTTCATGCGGAAAAAAGGCTTAGTCGTTTCTCTTTGGGCAATTTGAAAAATTCTGTCCAGTTGTAGTGGTAGTTCTGACTGAACCAATCTTTCATATGCAAAACAAAACCCTCCAGGGTATCCGCCAAAATTTCCCTGGTTTTGTCATCCAAGTAATGATCTTTTTGTTTAGTAAACCTTTGCCATTTTTTTGCCAAATCTTTACCCATACGAAACACTCCTATAAAAGATTTTTCAAGGAACTTAATTGAAAATTGATCAATTCTCTTCTAGATTTAGAACAATTTTGCCAGAATGTCAATGTAGAAATGCTGGGGAGATGTTAAATAACTTGATTTTTTTTAAAAGCGTGTTACTGTACGCGAGTAAAAATTGTTTCTTTTTGATACGAAAAGAAAAGTATATAAACTGATTTAGGAATTTCTAATTTTTTTCTAAAATATCTCAAAAATATTTTCCCTAGACTGGTTTTATACTGTATTCTCATAAAACCTTAGTGGAATCTAGTTATTTTTTGAGAAATTATTTCGCGTATTAATTTGGGCAATTTAAATTTAATTTTAAATTACCAAGTATGTATGGAAAATCAACAGGCAGATCTTATGGATCTAACAGAGGCGGTTTCGGAAGCCGAAGAAATTTTGGCGCACCCAGAGCCACTTTTGGTGGGGCACGTTTTTATGGACGAAGAAAGCCTCAGCGAGCCAAGATTGATATCTCGCAGTTTATCAATCGAGCTTCACAAAAGCAAGTAGAAGAAAAACCTTATGTTACCAGAAATAAATTTGCGGATTTTAGAGTAGATGCAAAGTTACACAACAACATTGCAAAAAAGGGGTATATTGATCCGACTCCGATTCAAGACCAATCAATTCCGAAGATATTGGAAGGGAAAGATTTAGTGGGAGTCGCTAATACGGGAACTGGCAAAACAGCTGCTTTCCTTATTCCTCTTATTAACAAAGTGTTGAAGGATAAAACGCAAAAAGTGATTATTATTACTCCGACCAGAGAATTAGCCCTTCAAATTGAGGATGAATTCAAAGGTTTTGCCTATGGGCTGGGAATTTGGTCGGTGGCTTGTTTTGGCGGAGCTAATATCGGAAGGCAAATCTGGAACCTAAAACGGAACCACAATTTTGTTATTGGAACACCGGGAAGGCTCAAAGATTTGATCGAAAGAAGAATTCTGGATCTTTCAGGTTTTCAGAATGTTGTGCTGGACGAAGTGGACAGAATGTTCGATATCGGATTTTTCAAAGATATCAAACATCTTCTCAGCTTTCTTCCTAAGGAAAGGCAGTCACTTTTCTTTTCGGCAACAATTGAAGGGAAAGTGGAAAGTGTAATTAAGGAATTTCTACGAAATCCAGTGACTGTTTCAGTCAAGACGGGAGAAACAGCGGCTAATGTGAAACAAGAAGTAGTCAAGGTAAATGGCTATACAGAAAAAATCGAAATGTTGCATAACCTTCTTATTAAGGAAGAATACAAGAAAGTATTGATTTTTGGAAAGACCAAAATTGGAGTGGAAAAACTTTCCCAAACTCTTTATACTAAAGGGTTTCGAGTTCAGTCCATTCACGGAGACAAGAATCAGCATAAAAGACAACAAGCACTTAATCTTTTCAAAATGGATCGAGTGGACATCTTAGTAGCTACTGATGTAGCAGCTAGAGGTCTCGATATTGCTGACGTGACGCATGTCATCAATTTTGATCTTCCGGATACCTATGACGACTATATCCACAGAATCGGACGAACCGGTCGAGCTAACAACAAGGGTCAAGCCGTGACTTTTGTAGATTAAGACTGGCATTTAAGAATTGCGTAAAATAAAAAAGAGCCGGGATTTTCCCGGCTCTTTTTATATTATCCGCTCAGATATAATTTAAATGACAAATTTCAAATGACGAATGACAAATCAAATCTAAAATCCCTGCCTACCGGCAGGCAGGCAAATCTCAAAATTTTTTTGATATTCGATATTTGTGATTGATTTGTCATTTGTCATTCGTCATTCGGATTTCGTCATTCCCTCCCTCATCTCTTTGCTCTTCTCACCTCTTCTTCGTTCATTCCAAAATGGTGGGCGATTTCGTGTTCAATGGTATTTTTTACCAGTTTCTTTAAATCTTCTTCCGAATTAGAAAGAAGTTCAATAGAGTTTTTGAAAATAGTTATTTTATCAGGAAACGTTTGCCCCCTTCCCCACCGCTTTGTTTGAGGAACTCCTTCATAAAGTCCTAGGAGCAAGGAATTGTTGCGTATTTTAAGTTTCTCCAACTGCTTAGGAGTGGGAAAATCTTGGATAACGATGGCAACATTTTTCATTTCATTTCTAAACTTCTTGGGAATCTCCAGGAAAGATTCTTGGGCGATTGATTCGAATTGTTCTTGAGAAATGGAGAACATGGAATGTTTGGTTTTAATGTTATGAGTATAACAGAATTTTTAATTTAAAAAGCCTTGGTGATTTTTCTCCAAGGCTTTTTTGGTTTAATATTTTCTTTTTAAGAAATAGCTGGCCACTAAAAAGTTAGTGGATTCCTCGTCTTCAGATTCCTTTTTCAGGGTTTCTGGCGACACGTGGTCAATGATTCCTGCGGCTAGGTATTTTTCTTCACTAAATCTTTTTTCTTCCCCAAGCCTACGCAGTAGCTGAATCAACTCAGCTCGAATCTTTTGATTTTCTTTCCTCAACTTTTCTCCCGGAAAAACCGCTTCGTTGTAGGTTCTGCTATACAGATCTAAGAAGCGTGCGTTTATTTCAATATCGCTATCGCTACTCATTGCTATCCTCCTTGACCAAACATTTAAAGAACTTTTCTTCGGACAGATAACCATGGGAACAGGTTTTTGTCAATATTGTAGGGGCGAATAATTATTCGCCCCTACTTGACAAACCAAAAAAGACAAATTAGAAAAACTAATAGTTAGATAGACTAACTAATTTGAAAATAATGATTAAACCAAGAGAAATGAGGGAAAAGGATCGGATAGGCGAAATTATTTCTTTGATTTTTACGGCTAAAAGAATGTTTTCGGGACTGGATGGCGTCGGGAAGTCTAAAAAAAGCCTGTCCTTTGTACAGTTTGTGTTGCTTCGATTTATTAAGGAAAAATCCCCTCAAATGAAGGATATTGCCGGGTTTCTTTCCGTTACTCCCCCATCCGTAACAGCACTTGTAGACCATTTGATTTGGCTAGGGATGGTTAAGAGAGAAATTAGTGAAGAAGACAGAAGAGTTGTTTGTATTGCGATTACAAAAAAAGGAGAAAGATATTTGGAAAAAACCATAACAGAATCGCTTCAAAAAATGAAAAAAGGGCTGGAAAATCTCTCTGTGAGCGAGCAGGAAGACTTAATTAGGATCTTAGAGAAGATGACGAAGAGCGAGCTATAAAAATCTGATTCATCTAATTTCTAATTTATCTAATAAAATTTCCAAAACTAAATATAAATGAGAAATAGAGCAATTCCACGTGTCATCCCCACCCCCGAGCGGGGATCCAGGAAATAGGATTAGACTGATAGAATTATCGCCTAGTGCGTATCGTTAATAAACTAAACATAATAACATTCTATTAGATTAATACTACCCTCCTGGATCCCCGGTCGACACGCCGAGGATGGCACAGGAAAAAGCGGAACGCAAGAGACGTGAAGAATACAAGTCTAATTTTCTTTCAACCTTTTTAACTTAATCACAATGAATAAAAAAACTTTTTGGACCATCGTTGTTTTGATTGTTTTGGCTGGTGCAGTAACTTCCTATGTTACCTACCAAAGACTTTCCTTGCGACCGGTTTTCTCCAGTATGGCAGTGGAGAGAGGAAATATAAATGGATCCCTCAGTTTTTCTGGGAAAATCGTTCCCAAAGATACGGCCAATCTTGGTTTTCAGGTGGGGGGGCAGATTATAAAGTTGAATTATCAAACGGGTGATAAGGTACAAAAAGGCGATGAACTGGCGCAAGTCGATAATTCTGATTTAGCATACCAGTACAAACAGGCTGAGTTTGGAGTTTTCAGTGCCAAAGAGTATCTTGATCAGCTGGAAAAAACTCAAAAGCAGGCAGAATTAAAGAGGAAAGGAATGAAAAATGATGCCACGGTCAAATCGACTGACAAAAAAATTCAAGACCAGCAAATTAAGCTAAGTAAAGAGGCGATCGATGCCCAGGAGTATCAGATTAAAGCAGCCGAAACTAACTTGGAAAACATCCAGAACCAAATCGACCAAACGATAATCAGAGCTCCCTTCTCTGGCGTGATATCGTGGCAGGACAGTAAAGTTGGCGAGGTGGCATCGGTGGGAACTCCTATCATCACTTTAATCAGTGACAATGACTTCAAAATTGAGGCGGAGGTTTCTCAATTAGATCTAGAAAAAATTTCAGTGGGAGAAATAGCCAAAATTTCTTTTGATGCTCTAGGATCAAATCAAATTGAAGCAAAAGTTAATTCTATTGATCCGGCGGAAAAAACAGGAAACAGTGTCTCAGAATACAAAGTCACTTTGGAGTTTGATAATAAGAATTTGGATCTTCGTTCGGGGATGGATGTAAATATAAAAGCTTCTGGCGATAACAAGAACAATGTTTTGTTGATTCCAGTAAGTGCTGTTTTTAGAGAAAATGATAAAAATTATGTTTACAAAGACAATAGTGGAAAGTTCGAAAAGACGGAGGTAAATCTTGGGATTTATGGTGATCACCAAATGGTTGAAGTAATATCGGGATTGTCTCAAGGCGAAAACATACTTGTCTTAGCAAATAAATTTTAATTTTTGAATTATTATGGCAAAAAATCCTTCAAAACATACTTCCAAACAGGAGGAAGAGATTATAGAAGATTTAGAAAAACCAAAAAATCGTAATTTGTTGATGAGACTCGCTATAGTCTTGTTTGCTGTTGCCGGGATAGTCGCCTTGGTGTATTTATATGCCACTTCTAACCAGGTTTATATTGATAAAGGAGTGGTGATGGCTACAATGATTGATTTGTCTTCCACTGATTCCGGCAAGTTGGAAAAGGTTTTTGTGAAAGAGGGGGACTCTGTCACGGAAAATGAAACAGTAGCGCAGGTGGGAAACGGGCTAGTTAAAGCGAAAAAAGCTGGAATTGTGGTTAAAGTGGATAATAGCGTTGGGAAGATTTTTGCTCCCGGAGAAACGGTAATAACTTGTATTGACCCAAAAGATTTAAGAGTTGATGCGCAAATAGAAGAAGACAAAGGTCTCAACGAGATTAAGGTTGGGCAGAAAGCTTTTTTTACGGTAGATGCTTTCCCAGGAAAACAGTACGTTGGAATTGTAGATGAAGTCGGGGCTACATCGAGACAATCTGACGTAGTGTTCAACATTTCCGATCAACGCCAAGAGAACCAATTTGACGTCAAAATCCGCTTCGACACTTTGTCTTATCCAGAGCTTAAGAATGGAATGTCGACCAAGAATTGGGTGTATAAGGACTAATTTTGAGCAACGCCTGCGTCCTGTGTCATCCCGGGTCAAGCCCGGGATGACACTTGAACAAACTGAAAGTTCTTCCACTATTAAATACAGTTTTAATGTCTACTCCAAAGAAAACTAAAATTGACAAAGCTCGTTGGTTGATTCTTTTTACCGTGATTATTGGGACGTTTTTGGGTAGGTTAGATCAGACGATCGTTAGTTTGGCGCTTCCAAAAATTATCAATGACTTTGGGATTACTGTTTCTTCAGCTGGTTGGATTGCAACGGCTTATATTCTTGCCAATGCTGTTTTTGTACCGATTTGGGGCAAGCTGGGAGATACTTTGGGGCGAAAAAAGATTTATATGCTGGGGTTTGGACTTTTTATTTTCGGATCAATTTTGGCGGGATTTGCTTGGAACTTGTCTTCGATGATTGTTTTTCGGGTGATTCAGGCTATTGCTGGTTCGGCCGATTACCCCACTGCTATGGCGATTATCGCGATTACTTTTAAGGAAGGGAGAGAAAGAGCCCAGGCACTCGGGATCTGGTCGTCTTCTTTTGCGGCAGCAGCGGTTTTTGGTCCCCTTATAGGAGGACCTCTCATTGATAATTTTGGCTGGCGATCAGTCTTTCTTATTAATTTGCCAATCGGAATAATCGGTCTTTTGATGGCTATAGCTTATGTCAAAGAATCTGTTTCTGAGAAAAAAACAGTTGTTTTTGATTGGTGGGGAGCGATAGCATTGGGAATAGCTCTTTCTTCTTTGGTTTTAGTCTTGGACAAAGGACTGAGTTGGGGTTGGTTCTCCTTAAACAGCTTTCTTGCTTATCTAGTGACGATCATCTTTACCTTTATCTTTATTAGAATTGAAAACAACAGCCCTGAACCGATAGTGGATTTAAAATTTTTCAAAATCAGTGCTTTTGTAAATACCCTAGGAAACAATTTTGTCGTCTTTATGGGGATGATGGGTGGGATCTTTTTGATTCCGATTTTTGCTCAGACTTTTCTTGGTTATGATGCAACTCAAACGGGGTATCTATTTATGCCAATGGCGGCAGCCTTGATGATTGCTGCTCCAATAGGAGGTAACTTAACTGGGAGAGTGAGACCCAAGTATGTGATTGCCTCCAGCACTTTTGTAGCGGGAATAGGATTATTTTTATTTTCTTACCTAGACCCTCGTTCCGGAGCCTTGGCTATAATTTTACCTCTGGCCGTTATGGCTTTTGGGATAGGGTTTGGAATGGCGCAGAGAACTAATGCTATTGCCTCTATCGTACCGCAGAATGAAATAGGAATTGCCTCTTCGATTTTAGCTTTAGCTAGAAATATCGCTGGGGCCTTTGGAATTGCAGTTTTTGGTACGATTTTGCAAAAATCGGAAGAAGCTAACGTTCTAAACATTGCAAAATATTCTTCAATTCACTCTTTCGATCCAATCGTTTATAAAACTGCGACTGCGTTGATGATTCTTAAAGGTCAGGTAGAGGCTTATGGCACGGTGTTTGTTGTGGCATCCATCGTACTTTTTGTTGGTGCTGTCGCCGCCTTGTGGATTGATATTCCAGAGAGGAAGTTAAAGGAAGATATTGTGATTGAGTAAATTGATGGGTTTTCTTTGTGTCATCCCCGGCGTGTCGACAGGGGATCCAGGTTAGTCTCACCAATTATTCTAATTACTCTAATTAACCTAATTATTCTAAACAAAATCCCAAGAACCAATTTAAAAAAATTTATTTATTGGTATTTGGTGCTTTTTTAGGTCAATTAGTATAATTAGGTTAATTAGAGTAATTTTCCACTCTCCTGGATCCCCGGTCGACACGCCGGGGATGACACATATTAATAAAACTTTTCTTGATAATGAGCATCATTAGTGACGAAGAAATAGTTCGGAATTTTTTTCTCGGGGACGAATCTGCCTTTCCAATACTTTTGGACAGATATTTGAAACCGATACTTAATTTTATTAATCAAATGGTGGGAAACTATAGTGTTGCTGAGGATCTGACTCAGGAAACTTTTTTCAAAGCCTGGAAAAACTTAGGCCGTTTTGAGCAAAACAAAAAGTTCAAAACTTGGCTTTTTACGATTGCTAAAAATACCGCTTTTGACCACCTTCGAAAGAAAAAATCCATTCCTTTTGCCTTTTTTGTTGATAAAAATGGTCGAAACTATCTCGAAGAAACCCTGGAAGAAAAAACAGATTTAATGGAATCAGTCGAGCAAAAACAGTTAAAAAGTAAAATGGAAAAGGCGATTAATAAATTACCTGTAATTTATAGAGCTATTTTATTTATGCATTACAAAGAAGGATTTTCCCTGAAAGAAATTTCCGAAATCATCGGCAAACCCTACAATACTGTAAAAAGCCGATATAAGAGAGGAGTGGAGTATTTAAGAAAATTTTATGAGGAGTAGATAAGCAAGAAATGATGAATGACGAATAAATGACGAATTACTAATGACGAATGTCGAATCAAATCTAGGATCCGAAGATTAAAATATTTTGATTTTTGAATTTCGTCATTGATTCGACATTCGTCATTAGTAATTCGTCATTTAGAATAACCTTGCACCTTATTTCTAAGCCCTTTCGTACTACAAAGCATGAGTAAAGAACTAAAAAAAATGTTTCAAAATTTGGCTGAGATTAATCCCCCCCCTTCACTTAAGAAGGCTATTTTGAAGGAGATTGAAATCGAGAAAGAGAAAAAAGCGAGATTTGGATTGTTATTACTTCGATCAAGCCTGGCTTTTTCTGGGTTGCTTTTTTTGTTTTCCTATTCGACTTTTTCTCAAGCCTTTTTTTCTTCGGATTTTTGGAGTATGTTAAAGCTTTTGTTTTCAGACTTTAATGTTGTCGCACAATATTACAATGAATTTTTTATATCTCTCTTAGAGAACTTCCCTACTGCAAGTGCGATTGCTATTTTACTTCCGGTTTTTATTTTTTTCCTTTCACTTAGCTATTATAAAGAGCATAATAACAAACATAACCATAAATACGTATGAAACAAGATTCAATAAAAGAGGGTTCGGCTAAAGAATATCCTATCAAATCCAAAATGGAAACGATAAAATCCCTGATTGCTGGCCGGCAGGCAAACAAGTTTAAAATAGGTGTTTATGTCTTGGGAGCTGTTTTGATTGCTCTGGTTAGTTTTGCCGGTGGAATTGAGGTTGGCATCCACAAAGCCAGGTTTTCTGGAAAATTTTCCGATAATTATGAGAAAAATTTTATGGGTAGAGACAGGCATCCTTTTTCTTCCAATTTTCCGGGATCTGATTTTTTTCCTGGGCAAGGAGGGGAATCCGGTGATTTTGAAGGTCGAGGTTTTCGCAATGCCCATGGAGTTTCTGGTAAAATTGTTTCCGTATCGGATAATAACATAGTTGTTGTGGATCAAGACGGAAAAGAAAACACAGTCACAGTTACCGACAAAACCTTTATTAAATACCATCAAGACGATCTGAAAATAACTGACTTAAAAGCTGGCGATCAGATAGTAGTTATCGGAAGTCCCGGAGATAACGGAACAGTGAACGCGGATTTGATCAGAGTTTTTGATAATGCGAGGAACTAGGGTTAGTAGATTAGTTAATTTAGTATGTGTCCTGAGTCAAGTCGAGCATTATAATTGTTACTTTTGCTTTGAGTGAAGTTGTCATCCCGAGCGAAGCCGAGGGATCCCTCGACAAGCTCGGGATGACAAGAAAGGCTCGGGATGCAAGAAGCTCAATATAGTAGTGTGTTGGAAAACATTTACTTTATAAACTTTATAAACTTTCTAACTTTATGGACTAGTGAAGTCCTTTCAATTGGTTTCTTGCAGTGGAATTTGTTTTTTTGCTCGAACAGTTCCCGCAAGAAACCACTTGAGGGGACTTGGAAGAATGGTTATTTTTCTGTTACCATAACTTTGTGTTTGTGTCGTTTAATCTAAAAATATTAACCATAAATGATGAAAAAAACGTACATAGTGATCGTTATAGTCCTGATAGCGGTGGGAGGGTATTATTGGTATAAAAGTTCAACTACCAGTCAAACTCAAACCCAATATGTGACGGAGGACGCTACAAAAGGCACGATCACTTCGTCGGTTTCAGGCAGTGGAAATGTGATTGTCGATCAGCTGGCTACAGTAGATCCGACCATTTCCGGCACAGTCGCTAATTTATCGGTTAATGTGGGGGATAAAGTGGAAAAAGGGCAGTTGCTTTTTGAAATAGTAAACGATCAATTGAGTGTAAATGTATCAAAATCAATAGCTTCTCAAGAACAGTCAGGTAATGCTGTTGATTCGGCTAAGGTAACCAAAAAATCGGCCGAAGCTGACTATTATGCCGCCATCAAAAAAAACAAAACAACCCCAGGAAGTTTTACTAAGAGACAATTGGATGTTCTTAAGAAAAAAATAGATGTCGCAGAAAACGGTATTGAAGCTGCTCAAAAAAGTTTGGATTCTTCAAATGCCGATCTTGCAAATCAACAATCGATTGCAGATGAAAGAAGCGTTACCGCTCCAATTAGTGGAATTGTCAACGAGATAAATGTAAAAAATGGAGACGATTTGGGGAAGTCATCTTCCAATTCAACAACTAGTTCTCCGATAGTAATTGGAGATCTCAGCACCTTAAAGGCTCAAGTTGCAGTGAGCGAGGTAGATATTGCCAATGTCAGCGTGGGACAGAAAGCGATGCTTACTTTTGACTCTCTGAATGGACTTTCGGTTTCAGGTAAAGTGGAAAAAATCGATTCCCTAGGAACCTTATCGCAAGGAGTTGTAACTTACAACGTAACAATCGGCTTGGACACGCTGGACGAACGTATAAAACCTCAGATGAGTGTTTCTGCTTCGATTATAACAGCCGTGAAACAAGATGCAATCATTATTCAAAGCGGAGCTCTGAAAACACAAAACGGAGTTAACACGGTTGAAATTCTGAGGGGTCAAACTCCGCAAGAAGTCAATGTGGAAGTGGGTATTTCCAACAACACGGAAACAGAAATAACCAGTGGAGTGAGCGAGGGGGATAAAATAGTGACTAAAACTATTAATGGAAACAGTAATAGCAGTAATACCAACAAGAACACTAATTCCGCCTCGAGACCAGGTGGCGGAGGAGGCGGGCTTCATCTTCCCGGATTCGGAGGTGGACCGAGGGACTAACAATTAGTTAAAAAGTTTATCAAGTTCATAAAGTTTATAAAGTTGATCGGATTTGATTTTTCTAATTAATGTTTATCTGAATCTTTACTTTATGAACTTTATAACTTTATAAACTTGATAAACTGATTTAATGATCGATTGCCGAAATCTGACTAAAATTTACAAAAATGGAGATGTTGAGACAGTGGCGCTTAATAATGTGACTTTTTTTGTTGAAAAAGGAGAATTTGTTTCGATTATTGGTCCCAGTGGTTCTGGAAAGTCAACATTGATGCACATTATAGGAGCTTTGGACAATCCCACTAGTGGAGAGTATTTTTTGGATGGAAAGGAAGTTTCAAAGCTTAAGGAAAATGAATTGTCTGAGCTTCGCAAAGATAAAATCGGTTTTGTTTTTCAGTCTTTCAATTTGCTAAAAAGAACGACGGTTCTTCGAAATGTTATGTTACCACTACTTTACTCAGGCGTTCCGATAAAAGAGCGGGAAACTCGGGCACGAGAAGCCCTTAAATACGCGGGAATGGAAGAAAGTAAATTTTACAATCTTTCCAATCAACTTTCTGGAGGTCAGATGCAAAGAGTGGCAATTGCCAGAGCTCTCATCAACAACCCTTCAATATTACTGGCAGACGAACCTACGGGAAATCTCGATTCAAAAACCAGCAAGCTTGTTATGGAATATTTTCAAGAATTGCATGATAGAGGTCATACCATAGTAATCATCACTCACGAAGACGAAGTGGCTGACTACGCCGAAAGAATAATTTCAATTAGAGACGGGAAAATTGAGAGCGATAGGAAAAATAAGAAAAAATAATTTCCAATTTCCAATTTTCAAACAATTTTTAATTGATTAATTTTCAAATGTTTTAAACAAAAAATATGTGTCATCCTCGGCGTGTCGACCGGGGATCCAGGAAAGTAATATTTTATTAGTCTAATATAATTCTCCTGGATCCTCGCTTTCGCAAGGATGACACACTAGAAGATATTGTTTATCTAATTGTAAAATTAATCAATTAAAAATTGTTTGAAAATTAAATTAATTTATGTTCCTCGATCTTTTTAGAGAAACAATTTGGTCGCTTGCGGGGAATATTGCTCGATCCAGCTTGACAATTTTGGGTATTGTGATCGGGATTGCTTCGGTGATTACTATGGTTTCCATTGGGCAGGGAGCCCAAGCTACTATTCAAAGCAGTATCCAGTCAATAGGATCAAATCTTATTATTATTTCTCCAGGGGCTCAGCGAGGTGCCGGACCGGTAAGCAGCGGGAGAGGAAGTGCTCAAACTTTGACTATAGAAGACGCTGATGCCATAGCCAGTCAAGTGGATGGTGTTTCCAATGTGGCTCCAGAAGTTTCCAGGCGCTATCAAATTACAGCTAAAGGAAACAACACTAACACCCAGGTAATTGGGACGACCCCCGCCTATCTGGATGTGCGTAACATTAAAATGGATAGCGGTACTTTTGTGACGGATCAACAAATAAAAAGTTCGGCAAAGGTGGCGGTGCTTGGTCCATCGGCTAGAGATGATCTTTTTGGTACGGATGCCAACCCTATCGGATCAAACATTCGGATTAAGGGCATTGATTTTCAAGTGATTGGAGTTGCGCAGTCCAAGGGTGGCTCAGGGTTTACTAACCCGGATAATTCTATCTATGTACCCATTACCTCTGCTCAACACTTCCTCTCGGGGGATAACTTTGTTACGACTATCAGTGTTTCAGCTCAAAGTCAATCTTCAATGGGTCAAGTGCAACAGGATATTACCGACTTGCTTCTAAAGCGCCACAAAATAAGCGACCCTACTCAGGCGGATTTTAATTTGATGAACCAAACGGATATTATAGCGACCGCTTCCAGCATCACGGGAACTTTCACAATACTATTATCCTCTATTGCCGGAATTTCTCTTTTAGTGGGAGGGATTGGGATTATGAATATGATGCTTACGACTGTTACGGAGAGAACCCGAGAGATAGGCCTTCGAAAAGCAGTTGGGATTAAAAAAATCTATATCAATTTGCAATTTCTTTCCGAGGCGGTGGTACTCACTTTTTTAGGAGGAGGAGTGGGGGTGGTTTTGGGATGGCTGGCTTCCATAGGGGCAAAAGACTTTTTCAGTCTTAATACAGAGGTTTCCTTGTCATCAGTTCTTCTTGCTTTTGGAGTTTCAGCGGGAGTGGGAATTATTTTCGGCTTCTATCCAGCTAGACGTGCTGCAAACCTAAGCCCGATCGAGGCGTTAAGATATGAATAAATGACCAATTTTCAATTTTCAATAAATTTTCAATTTCTTAATTTAAAAATTAGATAAACAATATCTTCTAGTGTGTCATCTTTGCGAAAGCGAGGATCCAGGAGAATTATATTAGACTAATAAAATATTACTTTTCTGGATCCCCGGTCGACACGCCGAGGATGACACGTATTTTTTGTTTAAAAATTGGAAATTGAAAATTAATCAATTAACCATAACCAAATGACAAAAAAGAACCAATTTATCCTAGGAGGGATTGTCCTCCTGATCTTAATTTCCGGAGGGTCGTTTTATGGGGGGACGGTTTATCAAAAGGGTCAAACGGGATCTCAGATGCAAGGACGAGGAGGAGCTAATGGCGGAGGAAACAGGGGAAATTTTCAACCGGGACAAGGAGGTTCAAATGGTCAAGGAAGACCAGGAGGAGGTCCAAATGGCGGGGGGTTTGTTTCTGGTGATATTCTTTCAAAAGATGAAAAGAGTATAACAATTAAAACCAGGGATGGAGGTTCAAAAATTGTCTATTTTTCCGACTCTACCGCGGTTGGAAAGGCGGTTCAAGGCACAACCGCTGATTTAAATACAGGAGAGGCAGTTATGGTGAGTGGAAAAGCCAACACCGATGGAAGCGTTTCAGCCGATAACATTCAAATCAGACCGGCAAATGGGACTGGATTGGGAAATCCTGGTAACCCTGCCAATCAGAATCAAAATAAATAATTTTTTTCGTGAGAACTTCAGAATCAGCAGTTGAAATCCACGATTTACTCAACGGCATAAAATGAAACAAACTTTCAGCCTTAGTAAAAATAGTGTTTGGAGAAGCAAAGATTTTTTATATTCGGTGGCTGTCAGTTTATTTCTCTTGTTTTTGAGTTTTTTTGCCAACTATTTCGCTGGGACTTATGCAAATATGAGGCAAAGCAATTCGGTAAGTGACATTCTCCTTGATAACTTGCCGGTTTTTGATGTTGACGCCATATTTCTAGATGGATTTTTTCTTTTTTGGGTGGTAGTTACGGCAATTATACTTTATAGGCCCAAGACTATACCTTTTGTTGTAAAAAGTATCGCCCTGTTTATTTTGGTCAGGTCGGTTTTTATTACTCTTACGCACATTGCAGAATTTCCGCTTAGAGCGCCAGTTAGTTCGGACGGCTTAATTTCCAGTCTATTTACTTTTGGAGGGGACTTATTCTTTTCCGCCCATACGGGGCTTCCCTTTCTGATGGCGCTTGTCTATTGGAAAATTAAGAATCTGCGATTTTTTTTCCTGATAGCGTCGATCTTTTTTGCCACAATCGTCATTCTGGGTCATTTACACTATTCAATCGATGTTTTTAGCGCTTTTTTCATCACCGATTCAATCTTTCGAATCGCAAAAAAATTCTTCAAAAAAGACTATCAAAATTCTAATCTGGCAGTTTGATTAGTAAACATCTTCAATCCAGTTTAGTGACCATCTCTAGAAAAATGCCACCACTCACTGTTGAGAGGTCTCAATCCTCCTTTAACCATTATATCTCTTAAAGCTGCTCTACATTCTCCATTCATTGATATTCTACTACCATCCAAATTTACTAGACTGACATCGACTGCTTCGCCGGTCTCGTGGCGGGATGACCCTGGGGGAGCTACGGGAACACCGCTTCGATTGGCCCAAAGCCAAGCTTGTTCCTCATAAGAGCGGTATCCACTGGTGAGATTTAGTCCCAGACCATATTCATCTCTAGCAATTTGAGATGCTTTGGCAAGTTTTTCAGCGATTTCAGGAGTAAAAAAGTCTGAAGCACCATTGTTTTTTGTTGTGAAAGTGTCATCGGCAGCCTTAACTAGACCTTTTTCAAGTGCCTTACTTTCTTTGCTATTTTTTGGTACATAATCAGAGTTTATTCCACACCCTTTAGAAGAACTTTTAAGAAGCTGATCGTCGGGATTGAGAGAATCATCCTTGGTCTTGCTTGGATCGTTTCCATCACTATTTTTATCAACCGTAGTTGTTTTGTTGCTTTTTTTATCAACGACATCAGTCCCGTTGGGAGCCTTGATAGCGTCCTTGTCTTTTTCTAAACGGTCAGCATTTTCTTTTGAAATTTTTTCTTTGTTTGAATTGTCCGAAGATTTATCCGTTGGGGAATTGTTATCTGAACTACTTGAGGAACTATCTGAACTATCTGATGGTTTATCTTTTGAAGTATTATCAGTGGAGCTATCTTTTGATTTGTTGTCGGAAGAATTTTTGTCATCCTTTTTTTTATTTAGGGCATCAATAATTTTTTTCTTTTCAGGAATTTTAAGATACGCTTCTTTGCCACAAACTCCCAATTTTGATTGCCATTTTTCGTTCAAATCGATTTTTCCGGTATCTTCATTGTAAGAAAAAACTTCTTGTATAGCTCTGTCGCTCATTGCAAAAGGGTCTTTTTCTGAACCATTCCCTCCCTCAAAAGCTTCCTGAGGAGTCAAAGAAGTGTTTTGAGAAGGAGGCAGCGGAGAGGATGGAGAGCTGGTATTGCCGTTTCCGCCAGTAGGATTGGTGCCTCCGCCACCGCCACCGTTGCCACCGCCACTGCCTGATCCTCCACCAGAACTGCCACTTCCTGACCCTCCTTTGCCCAAAAGGCTAGATAAATCAATCGGAGGGTTGCTTCCACCACTTCCTTTGTTTTGACTAGTGGAAGGGATATTGGGAACAAAACTTTGTTGGCACGTTGGGTTATATTGAGTTTTAGGTTCGCAGTAAAAAATAATCCTCTTGCCATCGACGCAAGAATCTTTTCCCGAGGAAGGATAGGTTAATAAATTAGGTCCTTCGCATCTGCTTTGAGGACAAGTTCTTTGGTTTAAAGATAGTTGAGAACAGGCGCAACCATAATCAGCGCTGGATCTGTCTTCGTTAATTTTTTCTCCCTTGGGGGTGTTGGGACAACGATCCAGATCATCTGGAACTTTGTCGTTGTCTTGATCTTTTTGCAAAGAAGGGTCTGCTGTTGTTTCTACTTTTACGCATTTTTGATCTTTAAGACAGCTTCCAAGAGGACACTGGCAACCCATAACCTCTTTTTCACTGCTGGAACATAGGATTTTTTCTTCTCCACAAGTGTATTTTCTTGCCATACATTCGTTTTGGAAAACTGTCACTTCCCCACCACTTTCCAGACACGATTTTTCGTCTATCGAAAAAGATTCTTCCTGATTTCTGTCATTCAAAGCATAAATTTTATTTCCCTGGCTACTTTTCTCGGAAAGGATACCCATCAAGTTTTTTAGTATTTTTTCAGAATCGCTGGCGGAGCTGTTTTGATTGATTTCACCTAGTATTTGTGGTTCTTCCCCTTCCAGGATTACACTTATGCCGTCTTCATCTCTTCTTAAAGTTATAATATTTCCAATTATAGACCCTTCCGCCCTGTCTCCGCTAGATGAAACAGAAAAACCCTTCTCTTTGTTTATATATTTTTTTATCTCGTCTTCATTGAGGGTTTTTTCTGCGCCTATAAAACTAATTTTTTGTCCATTTGAAAGGGCTAAAGCATCTTGGAGTAAAGTTTGGGGGGTTAAAGTCGCAACATTTAAATCCGTCACTGTCTTTGGGTTTTGAGCTGAAAAGAAAAGGTTGCCGGCATCAACAAAATTCAAATTGGGAACCGCCACTGCCGTTTCTGCCTCTGGACTTGATGTTTTCTGGAAAGTAGAGCCTTCCGAGCAATCAATTTGAAACCAAGTGTTTTTGTTAGTTGCTCCAATAATCAAAAAGGAAACATTGATAAAAAGAAAAGAACCGAGTACAAAGGCAAACCCATAAATTGTGTAAATAAAAATCTTTCTTGCTCTTTCTAAGAGCTTTTTATCTCCCGAACTTGATAAATATGCCAGTCCTGCCAAGACAATAAAAAGGACTGCCATCGCAAAAGATATCCCCAATAGCCAATTAAATATATTCTGGATGGTCTCCAGAAAAGAGCAAAAAGAGCAATTAAGACCATTACAGCCTATCATGGCGGACTGTTCGGTAGAACTATTCATTGTCTGTTTATATTTATTATTTTTAAACTAGAGCGATATTAATTCTATTATAAAAAACAAATTCAAAAGATACTAGGATAAACGAGTGGATCTTTGAACAAAACCAAATTATCAACTAGAACAAAAAAGCTTTCGCACAGTTTAGTTGCAATCTATTCATAACCGTTTGCGTTTTAAGACGTAAGAGTTTATAATTAAACACTTCTTGTTTTGGTTTATGTCTTTAAATAGATTACACCTAAAAATATCGAAAATGCCTAAAAATAAAACCTTATTACTATTCTTATCAATGCTTTTTTTGGTGCCTGTACTGTTTTTTGTCTATGATCATTTGTCTAGGGGCGAGAACGGACCGAAAAATATTGAAGCCAAAACAAAATCAAAATGGCAAAGGATGCTTGAAAGAAACAATGTGGACGTTTCTTTATGGAAAAAATACCTACCCAACATTACTCATAAAGAGTATAAAAAAGTTACAAAGGCAATCAGCCGGTCGGTCAATCCTTTGGCAACAAACTTGACTCCGGATAGCGTTGTGAGCAGTAGCCAGTATCCTCTTCATAGCAATATTTCTACCACTTATTTCTGGATAGGAGAAGAAGCAGGAGAAGATAATAAGAATATTTCAAATTCTCCGAGCGCTTGGGACGACAAGTGGGTTAGTCATTATGGTGGAGTGGATGATCCCGCAAAAAGAAATGGTTTTTTGCCTTCAAAGTTCACCCCCAAGGAAAATCCGTTCTATTTCGCCCTTCCCTACAATGATTTTGACGAAAATGGCAACAGAAAAAAAGATATTGCAACTCTTATCCCTTGGTTTGGAGAAAAAAATTGGGGTGATGGCGAATCTATTTGCAAAAATCGTTGGATAAAGATTATCAAGGGAAACAAAGTGGCTTATGCCCAGTGGGAAGATGTTGGGCCATTCGGGGAAAATGACAGCAATTATGTTTTTGGAGGCGCCAGCCCCCAAAGCAAAACTAATAAAGATGCCGGTCTAGACGTTTCTCCAGCCGTTAACGACTATCTCGGCCTTAAAGACATCGACACCACGAGTTGGCAGTTTGTAGACCAAAAGGATGTGCCAAATGGTCCTTGGAAAAACATCGTGACAACGTCCGGGGTTTGTTGGGAATAGAGTAGATAGAATTTCCAATTTCCAATTTTCAAATAAAAAAAGATTAAAATTCGCTTCTCTCGTGTCATCCCCGGCGTGTCGACCGGGGATCCAGGTTAGACTCATTAATTATTCTAATTACTCTAATTGACCTAATTATTCTAAACAAAATCCCAAAAACTAATTTCTAAGATTTATTTTTTTATTGTTTGGTATTTGGTGCTTTTTTAGGTTAATTAGTATAATTAGGTTAATTAGAGCAATTTTATATCCTTCTGGATCCCGGGTCAAACCCGGGATGATATTGTGGTATGAACATTTCTTGTTTTTTCGTGCTATGCTAATCCTATGTCTACTCAAACAGAATCCCCCGTCTTTTATGATCCTGACAGAAAAAGGTGGAAATATTATAAATGGACGGTAGCAACCGTCAGTTTTATTTTGACGGTTGCTTTCATCGCGACTGTTTTTAGCGTAGCTAAGATTGGGGAACTTCCTTCTCTGCCTCTCTCAAATCCGGTTTCTGTTTATCGGGAAAGACCGATTACTTTCAAATCCACTGGGAATAAAGTGAAAACTCAACTCAATGCGAATTCCCCTGTTAATAATAAAAATTCAAATAGCTCCAATATCGTCCCATCTAACTACAAACCCAAGCTAATGGTTTTTTATGTGAATTGGGACGATACCAGCCTCACTTCCCTAAAAACCAATATCGGCAATATTGACGAGCTGGTTCCTGAATGGATCCACCTTTCCGATGAGCAAGGAAATATTGCGGTGGACGATCAGGACAGACAAAATTTAGCAATGGATTTTATCAAATCCAATCGACCGGACTTGCCCATTACTCCCCTTATTAACAACTATGATTCCAACACTCAGTCTTGGAACGGAGATAAGCTCGGAAAAATGTTGGGGGATCCAGGCAATCGCACGAACAATATAAATAAAATTCTTGAGTTTGTTCAAAGCAATAAATTTAGTGGAATATCGATAGATTATGAGAGTGTTCCCAAAAATGCCCAACCCGATTTGTTGCTTTTTATGAAGGAGCTTTACTCCAAATTTCATCCATTAGGACTGGAGGTTTCAATGAACATTCCAGTAGACGATAATAATTTTAACACAAAAAGTCTTGCAGAAGTTAGCGATTTTTTAATTCTGATGGCTTATGATGAGCATTCGGATGGAGATTCGCCCGGTCCAGTTGCTTCGGAAAAATGGTTTTTAGATTCCATTGCTAAGCGTTTTTCTGAGGTTCCCAGTGAAAAATATGTCGTAGCCTTGGGAAACTATGGATATGACTGGGAAGACAAACAAAAAACAGCAGTTACTTACACTTTCCAAGACGCAATCAGAGTAGCCAGAGAATCGCAAGGCAAAATAGTTCTCGATCCGAACAATTTGAACGAAATTTATGAATACTATGATGATAATAATATTATCCATAAAGTTTTTTTATTAGACGCAGTAACAGCTTTCAATGAAATTGTGGATGCCGGAAAATATAAAGTGGGGGGTTATGCTCTTTGGAGAATGGGTTCAGAAGATCCTTCTATTTGGCAAGTGTTTAAATCGAGGCAAACTCTGAGCAAAGATGTTGCAATGAGCCTTCAAAACTTGGATTATGGTTACGACATCGACTACGAAGGGACAGGAGAGATTTTGAGAGTTGCAACAACGCCAAAAACTGGCTCTAGAACCGTTACTTACGATGATAAAACCGGATTAATAACTAATTCTGAAGTTAAGGATTTCCCCTTTCCTTATATTATAAATCGCTGGGGGGGAGAGGACAAAAAGAAAATAGCCCTGACTTTTGACGATGGTCCCGACCCGGTTTATACTCCGCAAATTCTTAAAATATTCGACCAATACAATGTAAAAGGAACTTTCTTTGTTATCGGAATGAACGCCACTCAAAACCAGCAGTTGCTTAAACAGGTTTTTGACAAAGGAAATGAAATCGGGAACCACACTTTTACTCATCCCAACATTGCCAATATTTCAGATTCGCAGGTCAAGTTTGAGCTGAACACCACGGAGAGTTTATTAGCAAGCGCTTTGGGTAGACATACTCTTCTTTTTCGTCCTCCTTATGCGGAAGACGTAGAGCCAGAAAATCCTGATCAAGTGAAACCACTAATGTTGGTTAATCAACTAGGTTATTATACAGTTGGAATGAAAATTGATCCCAAAGACTGGAGTTCTCCAGGAATTGATAATATCGTCAATTCGGTGATAACGGGTGCGGAAAATGGGGACGGTAATATCGTCCTTTTGCATGACGGAGGAGGAGATCGAACCCAAACAATTGCTGCCCTCCCTAGAATTATCGAGGGGCTTCAAAGCAGAGGTTTTCAGCTGGTTAAAGTGTCCGATCTGGTTGGAGTCTTACCGGACAAAATTATGCCCAAAGTTTCTGGAGCGGAATTAATTTTGTCAGATTTCAGCTATGTGGCCTTCTCATTTGTCAATTGGATATTCATTTTCTTATCTTTTGCCTTTACGATTGGCATCTTCTTGGGACTTGCGAGATTTATTTTTGTTGGAGTACTTGCCCTCTTTCAAAAAATTAAAAGTAAATTTAGAAAGTATCCTTCTATCAAGAAATTTCATCCAAGTGTAAGTGTGGTTATTCCGGCCTACAATGAAGAAAAAGTGATTGTCAAAACCGTCGAGTCCATCCTTAAATCTGACTATCCCGACCTGAAAGTAATTGTTATTGACGACGGGAGTACTGATGGAACCTATCAAAGCGCATTAGAAAATTTTAAGGACAATCAAAATGTCGAGATATTTACAAAATCTAACGGTGGGAAACCGGAGGCCTTGAACTTTGGCATTTCCAAAACCGAAGCGGAAATAGTTGTTACACTTGATGCTGATACCGTTTTTCTTTCCAACACTATTTCCAAGCTAGTACGTCGATTTGCCGATCCCAAAGTGGGCGCTGTGGCGGGCAATGCTAAAGTGGGAAACCGATTGAATATCCTTACTTATTGGCAAGCACTGGAATATATTACCAGTCAAAATTTAGATCGTCGGGCTTTTGAAGTCTTGAATTGTATTACAGTAGTTCCCGGTTCAGTTGGAGCTTGGAGGCGGGAGGCTATTTTAAAAACAGGAGGATTTTCCAATCGAACCTTAGCAGAAGATGCAGACTTGACTTTCCATATCATTAGATCCGGCTATAAAGTGGCTTATGAGGACAAGGCTTTCGCTTACACTGAAGCTCCAGATACGGTCAAAGGTTTTATAAAACAGCGTTTTCGCTGGATGTATGGGACTTTACAGGCCACTTGGATGCATAAAGATTCTTTGTCGTGTCCGGGATGTCGTACTCTTGGGTGGATCGCTTTGCCAAACATTTTGATTTTCCAGGTACTTTTTCCTCTTATCTCACCTCTGATGGATCTAACAATTGTTTTTTCCCTGATTTGGGTGGCTATCCAGAAATATCAGCACCCAATAGATTATTCAGCCACTTTTGCCTTTAAAAAATTATTCTTTTTTTATTTATTCTTTTTGGTTGTCGATTTCATTACTTGTGCCATTGCTTTTGTTTTAGAACGCAAGGAAGACTGGAGTTTGCTCTTGTGGATGTTCTTGCAACGCTTCTTCTACCGCCAACTGATGTACTATGTTGCGATCAAAGTTTTTGTCAGCGTAATGAAAGGAAAATTTGTCCGTTGGGGAAATTTAGAGAGGAAAGGAACAGTGGGATAGAAATTTTCAATTTTCAATTCACAATTTTCAAACAATTTTCAATGATGGAATGATTCAATGTTTCAAACAATATCCGTCTTGTGTGTCATCCCGGCCCCCGAGCCGGGATCCAGGAAACAAAATTAGACTAACAGAATGTTATTTTAATGCGTATTGCTAAAAAACTAGACAAATTAAGATTTTATTAAGCTAAGATTATCCTCCTGGATCCCGGGTCAAGCCCGGGATGACACACTGGAATAGTATTGTTTATAAAATTAGGAAATTAATAAATTGAAAATTGTTTGAAAATTGAAAATTAGAAATTGAAAATTTTCTTAATTTTCCTAGTCAAAACCAAAAAAAGGTAATCTAATTCTACGTAATCAGAATTTCAAATTAAACTTAATTGATGTCTATCAATAAAGAAACTCATGACTATTTCGACGTAGCCGTTGTAGGGGGTGGACCTGCTGGTATGATGGCGGCTGGAAGAGTGGCGGAACTAGGAAAAAAAGTGGTTTTGATTGAAAAAAATAAAGTCCTTGGAAAAAAACTTTTAATTACTGGCAAGGGGCGTTGCAATCTGACGAACGCCACTTTTGATATGAAAGAATTTATCGATAAACTAGGTAAAAAGGGAAAGTTTCTTTTCTCTTCTTTATCGGAATTTGGACCCAGTGAAATCATTGATTTTTTCGAGAAAAAGGGAGTAAAAACTAAGATTGAAAGAGGAAAAAGAGTCTTTCCTGTTTCCGATAGATCAAAAGATGTCTTGGATACCCTTGTAGACTATTTAAAACAAAACAATGCCAGTATAATTTTGGGAGAGAAAATTGTGGATTTTAAAGTAAAAAACAAAAAAATCGAATATGTTGAGCTCAAAAATCGTAAAATTTATGCCGATTCTTTTATTTTTTCAACGGGAGGCAAATCATATCCTGCCACGGGTTCTACTGGAGACGGATATAATTTTGCACAAAAAATGGGGCACAAATTGGTTAATACCTTCCCTGCCCTAGTACCTCTTAAAACACGAGAATCTTGGACAAAAGGGCTTCAGGGATTGAGCCTTAAAAACGCAAGAGCTACTGTTTTTGTTGGAGGAAAAAAACAAGATTCTAGGTTTGGAGAAATGTTGTTTACCCATTTTGGTGTGAGCGGACCAATCATTCTCGATCTGAGTAAGAAAGTGGTGGAGCTTCTCAAAAAAGGAGAAGTGACGATTCAAATCGATCTCAAACCGGCACTGGATTATCCAACTCTCGACAAAAGGCTTCAAAAAGATTTCGAAACAAATGTTAACAAAGATTTCATCAACTATCTTCCCGACCTTTTACCTCGCAAAATGATTGATTTAGCTGTTCAAATGTCAGGTATCGACCCGCACAAGAAACTGGGAACTATTTCCAGAGAAGAGAGAAAAAAATTGCTTCATTTCCTCAAAGAGTTGACTGTCACTGTTTCAGAGCCGATGGGATATGAAATCGCGGTGATAACCAGTGGCGGAGTGGATTTGAAGGAAGTGGATCCTAGGACAATGAGATCAAAAATTATTTCCAATTTATTTTTTGCCGGAGAAATTCTAGATCTTGACGGTCCAACCGGAGGCTTTAATCTCCAAATTTGTTGGAGTACGGGGTACGCGGCGGGAGAAGCGGCGGGTTATAAGTAGCAAGTAAAAAGTGGCAAGTTGCAAGTGGTAAGAATTTTCTTGTAACTTGTTACCTGTAACTTGCTACTTTCTTCTTGTAACTTTTTACTTGATACTAAACTTATCGTTTTTTTGACAACCCCAATTTTTAATTTAAAATAGTAGCAAGTAGCAAGTAGCAAGTAGCAAGTAGCAAGTAGCAAGTAGCAAGTAGCAAGGGTCTTCTTGCAGCTTGTAGCTTGTAGCTTGTAGCTTGTAGCTTGTGGCTTGTAGCTTGTAACTTGTAATTAATACAAATCCCCATGAACCATAATTTAAAAAATATTCTTACAAAAACATGCACTACTCTCTCTCTCTCTCTCTCGAGTGGCAAGAGGAAAAATGATGGGTAACAAGAAAATTCTTGCTACTTTTTTTCTTGCAACTTGTTACTTGTTACTTTTCACTAATACCTCCTCTGTCCTCGCCAAATCGCACGCCCACACCATAATTGGGACGGTTTTGGCTATTGATACGGATAATAGCCTTGTTACGATTAAAAGTTTGGATAAAAAAAATAAAAAGGGCGGTAATGTTTTTGGGTCAACGTACATTATCAATTATTATTCCTCCAATTTCCTCCGCAGTTCGGGCGGAAGGCTCACTGAAAACGAAGTTCAAATCGGGGACTCAATCAAGACGGTGGTGTCGGACAAGAACGTCTCGCCGGAAGGCGTGTATTTCGCCAAAAAACTCACCGACCTTTCCATTTGTTATACCAAAATTCAAGGTTCCATGGGAGATGTCTCTGACGATGGAGATACCTTCATCATTCAAACCAAAAAAGGAGCGGTCACTGTCAACCTCGAAGACAACACCGACACGATACACAAACCAATAAAACAACAAAACAATCCCCTCACCAAAGCGGAGGCTCTTGGATATTTCAATAGCAACACGATGAAGATGTATGGGACAAGAAGTCTTATTATGTGGAGTAGATAGGAATTAAGGGAAAGAATAAGGGGAAAAGGGAAAAGAAGAACGTAGGGGCGGGTCTTGTGCCCGCCCAAAGGAAAAAAACGTGTCATTCCTGTCCCCGTTTTCACGAGGATAAACTCCGGCGGGAATCCAGGTTAGACTAATAGAGTGTTATTTCTATGTGCATTTACAGAAAACTAAACAAGCCGACATTTTATTAGACTAATATTATCCTCCTGGATCCCCGGTCGACACGCCGAGGATGACACATAAGTCGGATATTACTTGAAGTATTGAATTATTCTGTCATTGAAAATTGTTTGTCTCCATAGGCGACTCGCCTCGGGCGAAAAAATTGAAAATTAGAAATTGGAAATTTTAAACTAACCCATGTCCAAACCAAAAACCACCTTCCTCATTTCCCTCCTCACCGTTCTAGCCGTCACTTCTTTTTCCAATGCTTCCCTTAGAAAGGCTGTTAAACAGAAAATTAGGATTGTTACTCAGTCCATTGGGGATGCGCAACTCAAGGACGGAGCCATCGCAAACCTCAGGGTGATTGCGGACGATCTTATCACCGGAGACAAAATCAAAAACGGAACGATTAAAAACGAAGATATTGCCTCAGATGCCAGTATTGATAGAAGTAAACTTAACATTCCCGATTATCCCACCAACACCGAAAAAAACAAACTGGGAGAACTAGTAGACAATAACGATTCAAACATCGCTTTAGGCAACAAAAACATCTCCCAAATTCATGACCAGAACACTGATTCCGGTACCAACCAAAACACCTTCACTATTGGGCAAACAGGAAGTGACATCAACCTTCTTTTCGGTTCCTCTGCCCGTTCCCTTACCTATGACAAAGGCAGTGAGAATTTTAAACTCTCCAAACCCTTATCCCTGGAAACCAACAAAATCACCAACATCGCAACTCCCACCAGCGACACTGACGCCGCTAACAAAGCCTATGTGGACAACCAGCTTTCCACCAACATCAACAATCTCAAATGGAAAGATCCGGTCACTTCCCATTCCGATTTGCCGGATTGTAACAGTGGATCTGACGGGCAATCCCGGCTTGTGAAAGATGAAAACTGGATTTACCGCTGTGACAACTCTGACAACACCTGGCATAAAGTGGCTAATGTAGCAACCGTCAATCATAATGATCTCCAAAACCGAGATGCAGCTTCCTCTCATCCCGCTACTGCCATTTCTTTCACGCCGACCACTCAAATTGCTTCTACTAACACCCAAACGGCTATCTCAGAACTCACCAATGAAACCATCCACACCGATCCAGCTTCCAGTCAAACCGTTGCCTACCAGGCTCCAACCGTGGTAACCATTCTCAAGATGGCTTCTTCCCAATCGGCTTCACCACTCAAAATTACCAATAACAGTGACAATTCAGTTTTTTCCGTCAACACTTCTGGCATCATTGAAACTGCCAGCGTCAATTCCGCTTCCATTGCGGACGGAACCATCACCGGATCAGACTTAAAATCTGACATTTCCATTTCCACCACCGGTTCCATCGCTGCCAGTTCTGTTTCCGCTTCCACCCTGACTTCAACTGTGGCAACCGGTACTTCCCCGCTCACCGTCGCTTCCACCACCAAAGTTACCAACCTCAATGCCGATAAATTGGATGATAAAGAGACTTCTGCTACTGGCGGAAATTCAATCATTCCCGTCACGGACGGATCGGGCAATTTCAGTTTGGGAAGCGGCAATATCACGACGACCGGAAACGTTGGTGCGACTACGGTCAACGCTACCAATATTAGTGCGACATTGGTCAATGCCAGCAACTTTACCAACTTCAGAAATGGCGATGGCCGAGTGGGCGACTATTATTGCCAGCAAAAAACCGTCTCGTCTTCCGGTCAAGTGGGCGACTGGACCAACATCAACAATTCCCAAACTTGCGGTTTCAACAAACGATGCGATGGATCAGGCAACTGCGTGGTCTCTGATTTTGTTTGCGGTGTCAGTCAGGTGTTGGACGCCGAAAACAATGTCTATGACACTGTCCTTATCGGCAACCAATGCTGGATGAAACAAAACCTTAAACTCGGCACGATGCTTGCCAGTGGTTCTACGATGCCAACCAACAACGGCACTGTCGAGAAATGGTGCTATAGCAACGATACCAACAATTGCAACACCTATGGCGGCCTTTACCAGTGGGATGAAGCCATGGCCTATTCCACAACCCCCGGAGCTCAAGGCATCTGTCCCACGAGCTGGCATATTCCGACCGACGCCCAGCAGTACGAACTGGAAAATTATTTGAAAGACACCGGTCAAACCTGCGATGCCAACCGAAGCGGAACTTGGGATTGTTCCACTGCCGGCACCAAATTGAAGTCAGGAGGAACTTCTAACTTTACTGGCCTGCTAGCCGGCTACCGCAATACCGATGGCTCGTTTGCCCTTCTCGGGACGAACGCCTACTTTTGGTCTTCCTCTCCCAGTGGTACGTCTGCATGGCATCGCGATCTGAATTCGAGCAACGCCACGGTCTATCGGACCCTGAATTCGAAGGCGTACGGCTTTTCTGTCCGTTGCCTCAAGGACTGACTCTTTGACTCTTTGACTCTTTGACTCTTTAAAAATGAGGGGGGAGTTACAAGTTACAAGTAGTAAGTTGCAAGAAAAAAATCTTGCCACTTTTTACTTACAACTTGTAACTCCCCCCCATGTCCCTTTCCAGCGATCTTCCAGTTTACCACGACAGTTATGAGCTTCTGCTGGATTTGTTCAAATTCATCAGAAACTTCTCTCGGGAATACAAATTCACCCTGGGAGAGAGTATGAAGAAAGAAATGATTGAGATGATCGTGAACATCTATCGAGCCAACAGCTCTTTTGAAAAAAGAAAAGAAAACATTCAAAAGGCGCGGGAAAACGTCGAAACAATCAGATTATTCCTGCGATTATCCAATGATCTCAAACTGATCGATATAGACAAGTTCGTCACGTTGAATTTGAAGTTGGAGAGAGTGAGCAAACAGTTGACAGGATGGAGAACGAGTAGCAAGTGACAAGAATTTTTTCTTGCAACTCTCATAATTCTTGCAACTTACTACTTTCTTCTTGTAACTTGCAACTTTCTTTACTTGTTACTCGTTCGGGCCGGAGTTGCTTGTTGCTACGGCGCAGGTAAGAGTGCCATTTCGTCAGTCCAATAATCTTCTCGTTTAGACGAACTTTAAGCGAGGTATGGAGGTCTTTCCCAGCAAGGTCTCGTTTATTTTTTGCCTTTGGCAAAGGGTAAATAGTTTAATGATTATTATAGCGCTAGCCGGCAACCGCAATACCGATGGCTCCTTTGCCAATCTCGGGACGAACGCCAACTTTTGGTCGTCTTCCCCCAGTGGTACGTCCGCATGGAATCGCAATCTGAATTCGAGTAACGCCACGGTCAATCGGAACCTGAATTCGAAGGCGAACGGCTTTTCGGTTCGTTGCCTCAAGCACTGACAAAAATGCTTCCTCACCGTAAGGGGAGGAGCCCGGAAATTAGTAGCAAGTATGACAAGTGGCAAGTAACAAGTAACAAGTAGCAAGAGAAAAAGTAACAAGTAATAAGTAACAAGAATTTTTTCTTGCAACTTGCAACTTGCAACTTGCAACTTGCAACTCTCATAATTCTTGCTACTTGCTACTTTCCTACTTGCTACTCATCTATCTATGCCTCCCCAACTCCTCCTCGATCTTTTCCAAGCTTACTTCGATGCGCGGAAGCACAAGAGAAAAACTGCAAGCGCCATAAGGTTTGAACTTAATTATGAAAAGGAACTTTTTCGACTTTACAAGGAAATTGTTAGTCGGAAATATGAGATTTCCCGAAGCATTTGTTTTGTTTCTTTCTCTCCGGTCAAAAGAGAAATTTTTGCCGGTGATTTCCGTGACCGAATTGTCCACCATTTGATTTTCAACTATCTCAATCCCCTTTGTGAAAGGATTTTTATAAACGACAGTTACAGTTGCCGTTTCGGTAGAGGGACTTCTTGTGGTGGAAAAAGAGCGGAGCATTTTATCCGTTCCTGCTCAAAAAATTATCAACAGAACTGCTACATTCTGAAACTCGACATCTCAGGCTATTTTATGTCAATCGACAAGAACATTCTTTTTGAAAAAATTGAGAAAATTCTTAAAAAATTTGAATTCAGGATTGGTTTTGACAAAGAACTGGTCCTCTGGCTTACACGAAAAGTCCTTTTCAACGACCCAACCAAAAACTGTGTCGTTAAAGGAAGAAAGGAAAACTGGGTTGGCCTTCCCAAATCAAAAAGCTTGTTTTTTTCAGAAAAAGACAGAGGCTTGCCAATCGGAAACCTGACCTCCCAACTTTTTGCCAACATTTATCTCAATGATTTTGATCATTTCATTAAAAATATTCTGGGATGTAAATATTACGGTCGATATGTCGACGATCTTCTGTTTGTTCACGAAGACAAGGATTTTCTAAAACTATTTTTCCCTGTTCTGGATGAATATCTCAGCAACAATCTATTCCTTCACCTCCATCGAAAAAAATTTTATCTTCAACACTACAGCAAGGGAGTGATGTTTCTTGGTCGAATCATTTTGCCTTACAGGGTGTATATAAAAAATCGAACCAAGGGAAACGCTTATAAAAAGCTGGAAGAATGGATAAAGATTTCAAGACTTGGAGAAATTTCAGCACAACAAAAAAGAAAGGCTTTCTGCGGTTTTTGTTCTTATTATGGAATGTTTGAACAGGCGAATACGTTTAGATTGAGAAGGAAGATAGTGGGGAAATTAGTTGCAAGTAGCAAGCTAAAAGTGGAAAGAAAAATTTTTGTAATTTGCAACTTTTTACTTGCCACTAAACTCCTCGTTTTTTTGACAGCTTACAAAAATATGTTAATCTTTTGTTAAACTAATGATTAACATAAAAAGAATGAACAATGTTGTTGGACTTAGAGATCTTCGTGAGAATACTGAAAAATATGTAAAAAGGGTTTCAAAAGGAGAATCTTTTCTTGTGCTCAGACACTTAAAACCTATTTTTAAAATCAGTCCCCCTTCCGAGGAGCAGTGGGAAGAAGTTTTGGATTTTACCAAAATTCAGAAAGGCGGAGTGGAAATAGATGATCTTTTATCCCGACTTTAATTATGGATAAAATAACTAAAGCTCTGCAGAAATTGAATTCGAAGGAAAAAATCCAAGTAAGAAAAATCCTGGTCTTGATAAAAAATAATGCTTACTTCGGTCTTGATATAAAAAGATTGAGAGGCAATCAAGATATTTTTAGAATAAGAAAAGGAAATATTCGAATTATTTTTAAGAAAGACCAAAATAAAAAAATATTTGTTCTAGCAATCGAACGCAGATCAGAAAAAACTTACAAGAAATTTTAAAAGAGCGGGTTCCCGCTCTTTTTGCTTTGATTTATTCGACTTTGACATACTCGACTTTTTTTCGGTTTTTTGACATTTTGGCGTAATGCAGAAAAGTCCTGATTTTTGGAAAAGATTGCTCCAGAAATCCTCCGGCGACGAAAAGTTGTCTTCTGTGGAAGAGCTCTTCTGCTTCGTCGTCATCAAAAACAATTCCATCTGCAATGTATTTGCCACAGTTCGCGTGAGAAACAAGGTGGACTAATCGGACTTTGTGTTTGAAATGGAAAAATTTTATCCAATTAAAAACAAAAGACTCTTCATCTATAAAACTGCCGATTGAGTCTACCAAGCTCTTGATTCCTCCGGGAATCCTGATTTCGTCATAAACATCGATCCCCTCCTCCTTGAGAAATTTTAAATTAGCTTTTCCAAAGCGGAAATCGCTACAAAGAACGATAAGATGGTCGCAAGTATGCGAGCAGAAAGAATCAATTCTGAAAGTCGAATTTTTAAAAGCCGGCATTTCTCCTCCTTTTAGAAGTATTGTTCTGAGAAATATTATGAAATACTTCAAAACAACTTTTCAACACTAACGAAAGATTATTTTTTTAGCAAAAAATTCCTTTTTTTAATTTTTTCCAGTAGACTAAAAAATATCGTTTTGAAATCATACTCAGACAATTAATTAGAATTTGATGCTTTACCTCCTATTCATTGTTATTCTCATTGTTATCCAGGCGATATTGTATCTTTGCCATTTTTTTGTTTTTAAGACGATTGTTAAGTTTTTTAGTATCGAAAGCAAAGAAACGGTTTTTTATTTGAAAATAGTTTTTGGCTTTTTAAGTACTACCTTTATCATTGCTTCCCTACTCTCTTCTCGGTATCAAAGCACGGCAGTGAAAGTGTTTTATAACCTGACTTTTTATTGGGTAGGGTTGTTATTTTTTCTGTTTTTTGCTTGTGCTGTCGCTTGGGGGGTAAATTTGCTGGGCGAGAAATTTTCCTTGGGGTTTAATCCAAAAATTATTATCGGGACCTTGTTTTCGTTCGCAGTGGTCTTGGCGGCCTATTCGACTGTTAACGCCAATGACATAAGAACTAAAAATCTGGATATTACGCTTCTGAATCTTCCCCAGTCTTGGCAAGGGAAAAAAGCAGTTTGGATCAGTGACGTTCATCTGGGGCAGGTTCGAGGCGAAAAATTTGCCAAGGAAGTTACCCAAAAAATCAACGAAATAAATCCGGATATAGTTTTCGTTGGCGGAGATCTTTATGATGGAGCAGACACTAATCTTGATAAAGTTTCAGCCCCATTTCTGGGGCTTAAGGCTTCGCTTGGTGTCTATTATGTTACAGGAAATCATGAAGAATTCGATGGCAACCAAAAATACTTGGATGCGGCCAGAAAAGTTAATATGAAAATTTTAAATAACGAAATGGTTGATATTTCTGGACTACAACTAATCGGAGTGGACTATCGGGATACCTCAAGCCGGGAACAATATAAAAAAGTGTTGGAGAGTCTAAAAATAGACCCGAATAAACCTTCGATTCTCTTAAAGCACTCGCCCTTTTATGTAGAAGAAGCGGAAAAAGCGGGAATCTCCTTCCAAATTTCCGGTCATTCCCATGGAGGACAGATGTTCCCGATGAATTACATTTCTAAATTGATTTTTTACGGATATGAATCGGGATTGCATAAACTGGGAAATCTGTTGGTTTACACTTCAACCGGTACTGGCACTTGGGGTCCTCCAATGAGGCTGGGGGCTGACCCAGAGATTGTAGAGATTGAGTTTAAATAAGGTGAAATATTGTGGTTGCAGACCTTTCAGTTAATGTGTCATCCCGGGCTTGACCCGGGATGACACGTCTTTAAAAATCATGTTAAATTAATCTACCCACTCACTTTCAATACAAAATAAAAATGATGAAAAAAATAAAAAAAATTCTAAAGTCTATCGGTCCGGGATTCGTTACGGGAGCTTCAGATGATGATCCTTCGGGGATTGGAACCTATTCCCAGACGGGGGCTCAGTTTGGGTTTTCCCAGTTGTGGACGGCCTTTTTTTCTTTCCCTTTTATGCTGGTTATTCAGGAAATATGCGGAAGAATCGGTTTGGTTACAGGAAAAGGCTTGTCTAAAGTGATCAAAGAGCACTATTCCAAAAAAGTGCTGTATTTTGCCGTCATTCTTGTTCTTCTAGCTAACACTTTCAATATAGGGGCGGACTTAGGAGCGATGGCGGCTTCAATGAAAATGTTGGCGGGCGTTAATTTTATTTTTTGGTTGTTCTCGATAACGGCGCTAACTCTTATTTTACAAGTTTTTATTCCTTACAGAATATATTCTAGAATTTTAAAATATTTTGGCTTATCTCTTCTAACTTATGTGATAGTAGCTTTTATTGTCAATGAGAACTGGAAACATATTTTACACGATACTTTTATTCCCACCTTTTCTTTTAAAAAAGAATACCTTTTGAATATTGTAGCCATTCTCGGGACAACTATTTCTCCCTATTTGTTTTTTTGGCAAGCTAGTGAAGAAGTGGAGGAAGAGATTGAATGCCACAAGTTGAGCAGTATGGGGTGTGCGACACCAAAAATTAATAAAAAGAATATTCATGACCTTCGAGTTGATACTTTTTTTGGAATGTTTTTTTCCAATATGGCGATGTTTTTTATTATTGTGGCAACCGCTTCTACCTTAGGAATGCACGGAATAAAAGATATTCAAACAGCCGATCAGGCAGCTGAGGCTCTTCGTCCGCTTGCCGGTAATTTCGCTTACCTTCTTTTTACTATGGGAATTGTAGGAATTGGGCTCCTTGCAGTGCCAGTTCTAGCCGGTTCGGCTTCTTATGCGCTTTCAGAAATTTTAGGATGGAAAGAGGGACTTTATCGTCCTTTTAAGAAAGCTCATGGATTCTATGGAATTATTATCTTTGCCACTTTAATCGGTCTTCTTATCAATTTAACACCGATCCCACCTTTCAAACTTCTTTACTATACCGCTGTTTTCAACGGTGTCTGTGCCCCCGCTTTGATGGTAATCATCATGTTTGTTTCCAATAATAAAAAAATTATGGGAGAATACTCAAACTCTTCCCTTTCCAATATTTTTGGTTGGGCGATAACTGTTTTTATGGGATTTTGCGCAATGGCTCTCATCTTAGCCACAATTTTTACTTGAGATTTCAAAAAAGGCATAAAATTGGGCGTAATTACGTACTAAACTTAAAAGAACTTTAACAAAAAGGCGAACTTTTTGGGGTTTTCTTTTTTCAAAAAACGACAAAGGAGGCAGGAGTTTTTATGGATAAAGAAATGATGAAAATGGTTGAAGCCTGGTTTTCCACCAAGAGAATATATTTGCTTGCCTTGGGAGCAACTTTATTTTATTGGTTTTTGGAAACCTTTATGGATGCTTATGTTTTTGATGGAGGGGGTTTTATAAAAAACTTTGTTTACATAACTCCTGACGAAACCTGGATGAGACTTGTCATTATTTCCGCATTTTTTTCCACAGCCTTCTTTGTTCGATGGTTAGTTGAACAAATTATAAAAAGAGAGGAAATAATCAGCAAAAACGCGGAAAATTTCAGGCGGTTTGCTCATTCTATCGTGCATGATTTAAAAAGTCCGGCGGTTGCTCAAGCAGGATTGGCGAAACGTCTCAAGAGAAAGTACGGATCTGAGTTGGATGAAGAAGGAAGCGCTGTCTGCGATGCCATAATAAGGTCGGCGGAAACCAGTGCTGATCTGATAAGAATGGTTAATGAGTACATGGAAGCCAAAGAGATCCCTCTCAAGATTGAAAGAGTAGATGTGGGAGAAGTTTTCCGAATAATTCGGGATGAATTTTCCTCTAAAATGAACGCCGGAAAAGTGAGATTGATACTGCCTAAAGATCCCATTATAATCAGAAAAACTGACAGGATGTCCCTTGTCAGGCTGTTCCGTAATCTAGTCGATAACGCACTGAAATATGGTGGAGATAGTCTTAGCGAAATAAGAATTGATTACAAGAAAGCGATCGATCATCACATTTTTTCGGTTTCCGACAATGGAGTTGGAGTTAATTCTGATGATCCTGACAAAATGTTTTTGATTTTCGAAAGATGTAATAATTCGGAAGGAATTGCTGGGTCGGGCATCGGACTTGCCACGGTCAAAGAGATTGCAGAGCTTCACGGAGGAGATGCTTGGTTTGAGCCAGACTTTCCAAATGGAACCAAGATCAACGTATCTCTTTCTCGATATTTTTAGTTCAAATATAACACCGATTGTAAAACAATCGGTGTTTTTTTATAAACAATTTTTTTCATACAATATTCATAAATTTGGTTTAAAATGAATGTGTTATGAGAATACTCATTGTTGAAGATAATCAAAAGTTGGCTGGTTATATTAAGAAAGCCCTAAAGCAAGAGAGCTACTGCGTTGATTGCGTTTATGATGGTGAAATGGGCGAAAAGCGAGCGTCTTTTGGAGAGTATGATTTGGTTATTCTTGACATAATGTTGCCCAAAAAAGATGGTTTTGCGGTTTGCAAAAATCTAAGAAAACGCAATGTCAATATGCCAATTATTCTGCTAACTGCCAGAGAAGAAACGGATGACAAGGTGAAAGGTTTGGACAGCGGGGCGGATGATTATCTAACAAAGCCATTTGAGCTTGCCGAACTTTCAGCTAGGGTGAGAGCTCTTCTTCGCCGACCAAAAGATAAAACGACGGAAATTTTACAGGCTCAGGATGTAGCTGTCGATAATTCCAAACACACAATTAAAAAAGGCAAAACGGAGTTGCAACTTACTCTTAAAGAATATGCCGTCTTGGAATATTTGGTTAGGAATAAGGGGCAAGTTCTTGGTCGGGAACAAATTTTGGAACATTGCTGGGACTTTGCCTTTGATTCTTTTTCCAACATCGTAGACGTTTATATTAAACAATTACGCAGAAAATTAGATGATAAAAATGAAAAATATATCAAGACGGTTCGCGGGATCGGTTACCAAATGGAGGAATAATCAGTTTCTTAAGGCACGTTTGAAGCTGACGGTTTATTACACTTTCGGAGTCTTTTTTATTTTGCTGATTTTTAATTTGATAATTTACAGTCTTTTTGCTGCGAATATTTCAAATAATTTGGAATATGAAGGTTCTGACCAAGAAGAAAATCAAAATATTGAGTTGCAAGTTATCCAAAAGGCTAAAAATCAGTTGCAAGCCGTTCTTTTAATGACAGACGGGGTAATTGTCATCTTAGTGGTCGGAATTAGTTATTATTTGGCCGGCAGAACATTAAAACCGATTGAAACGGTTTTTGAAAAACAGAAAAAATTTGTCACTGACGCCGCTCACGAACTCAGAACGCCTCTAACTGTCTTAAAAACCGGTGTAGAAGCTTTTCTTCTTACCGGTTCAAACAGTAAAGAATACATAAAATTTGCCCATGATTCCTTGGAGGAAATCAATTTTCTCAGTAATTTAACCAACGATCTTTTGTTTCTGGCACGTTCGGAAAATTTTAGCAATGAGGAACTAGCCGAGATAAACCTCAGCAAGATAGTAGAAAAGCAATTGGATTCAATGAATATTTATGCCAAAGAAAAAGACATAATTTTTGTCAAAGAGGTTCGGCCGGAAATTTTTGTAAAAGGTAAAGAAGAGTACGCCAGAAGATTGGTTGCTAATTTGATCAAAAACGCTATTGATTATAACAAACAGGGTGGGAAAGTAATTGTTTCTCTCGAAAAAAGGAAAAAGAATGTAGTTTTGAAGGTCGCCGATACCGGTATAGGCATTTCCAAAGAAAATTTGTCCCGTATATTTGATCGTTTCTTCAAGGCGGATGATGCTCGTTCTAAAAACAAAAGCGGAGCCGGGATCGGCCTTTCTATTGTGAAAGAAATTGCCAATCGGTGTGGGGCTAGAATCAATGCGAAAAGCAAATTGGGAGAAGGGACGGAAATTAAAATTATTTTTTCCTAAAAATTTTTCATTATTTGTTCATCTTGTTGTGATAGATTGATAGCAAGCAGAATGGTTTCAAAAGGTCGAATTTGAATTGTTCTGCTTTCTAAGCAATTATAATTATTAAATTAAAAATCATGAACACTTCTAAAACATTATTTGCTCTAGCGATGGGGCTCGTTCTTGGAGGGGGGGCTGCTGGTGCCTATAAAGTTATGGCGGACAGCAACACTCCTGCTACAGTGCCGAATTCACAGGGACAATCGGTTCAGCAACAAACGTCAGCTCAGGCGACGGAAACGCCGTCGAGCAACGTAGCGGATCAAACAGATTCTTCGGTTTCCGGAGGAAATGAGAACGCGAGTGGACCGGATACGGACAACATCCAAGATGAGAGCGGTACCGATCAAAATGAAACGGCGTCCGAGAATGATAACGGAAAAGAGTCTTCCGACCAAACGGAAAAAGATGAAAATCTTCCGGGAGGCGGGCATCAGGATTCTACTGGGGCAGACCATCAGTTTGAAGGGGTGGAATAGTCTTCCTTTCCCCGCCACTGCTTATGCAAGTGGCGGGGACCCCGTTTTTAAAAAGCGTTTTTAAAAAGGGATTATACGTTAGTTAGGTTAGGCAGATTTCTTTTTTAAAGTGCTTTTGGATTATTTTTCAAAGTTAAACAATGACAAAGAATTACAAAAGAATCATAGTATTGTCTCTAGTCGCAGTGATTTTGGTTATTTCAGGAGTTTTTTTGCTACGAAAAACGATTTTTAGTTCTCTTTACAATAAAAAAATTGATCCAGTTGTTTATAACCGGATAAATGATCAAAAAGTTGGGTCGGAGGTTTTTTCTTTTGCTGTTATTGGAGACACAAAATCTTTTGATAATGATCCTCAAAATGGTCTTAAACAAGCAGTTTCACTCATAAACGGAAAAAATCCGGATTTAACTTTTGTAGTGGGAGATTTAATCCAAAAATGTAGTGATTTGAACCAGTGCGAAAATCTTTATAATCAATGGAAGCAGGTTATGGAACCGATTTTGCCAAAAACTTATGAGATAGTGGGAAACCATGACCGAACAGGTGGTAAAGTGGCGGATCAAGCCTGGCAAGCGGTTTTCGATCTTCCCACAAATGGACCGACTGGCTTTTCTAAAATGGTCTATTCTTTCGATCATGCAAACGCCCATTTTGTTGTTTTAGATACGGAAAAACCCAAAGAGCATGATATCAGTTCCGATCAGCTTGACTGGCTAAAAAAAGATCTGGATCAAAACAAACAACCGCTAACTTTTGTCTTTTTTCATGAACCGGCTTTTCCAGTAGGTTCTAAAATTGGAAGTTCAATTGATATCCATTCGGCAAATAGGGACGCGCTTTGGTCGATTTTAGACTCGCACAATGTCACGGCTGTTTTTTCCGGTCACGAGCATCTTTTCAGTCGCAGATTGATTGACAATTCGGTTTTTTCGGGAGCAAAAAACAAAATTTATCAGTTTATTGTGGGAAATACCGATGCTCCGATTGATACCCCTCCTCAAAAAGGAATGGCGGAATATTTTAACATGGATCACACGTTCGCTCTTATAAAAGTAGATAAAAACAAAATTACGGTGGAGCTTTATGATCTCAAAGGAAATTTGGTTAATTCGTTTGATTTTAATGCGACGAACACTCAATAAATTTTTAAATAAATAATTTTACCCATGCCAAAAAGTGACAAAATTGTTATCGAGGTACACTCTCTAACCAAGAAATACAAGGATTTTACAGCTCTTACGGATTTGAACTTGGAAGTGAAAAAAGGAGAAATATTTGGTTTTCTTGGCCACAACGGAGCGGGCAAGACCACTACGGTAAACATTCTTACCACTCTCTTGGAGCCGACTTCTGGAAGCGCTGCGGTTTGCGGATTTGATTCCCAAAAAGATAGTTTGGAAGTGAGAAAAAGAATTGGCTATTTGCCGGAAAATGTGAAATTTTATGAGGATCTTACAGCCTTTGAAAATTTGGAATTTTTTGCTAAATTATCCGGAATTCAAAAACCGAAAGATAAAATAGCAGAAGTACTGGATTTTCTCGATTTTAAAGGTTTTGAAAACAAAAAATTGGGGGAATTTTCCAAAGGGATGCGTCAAAGAATCGGTATCGCCCAAGCTATCATTCATGATCCGGAAGTGTTATTTTTGGACGAACCAACTTCAGGGTTGGATCCAATGGGAATAAAAAATTTGAGAGAGGTGATTATCGAGTTAAACAAGAAAAAAGGAATAACTATTTTTATGAATACGCACCTCTTGTCGGAAGTGGCAAAAACGTGTACCAGTATTGGAGTTTTAAATCATGGTAAACTGATTTATAAAGATTCTCTTTCCAACACGTTAAAGAGATTCAGGGACGAGGTGTCCTTGGAAGAAATTTATCTTAATATTGAATCCAAATAAATGTTTTTTAAAATCGAAACTGTTGCCAAAAATGAAACCCAGTCTTTAATAAGGCAAAAAACATTTGCTCTGATGCTTGCCATTTTTCTTTTTATGGCCTCCTTTTCCGCTTATATTGGTTGGTCTACTAAAAATACCATTCTGAGTGTCTATGCCCAAACGGTTAAAGAAATGACAGCTCAGGGAATTAAAGAAATACCGAATAATCCCTTTCTTAGCACTCCCCCGCTTTCGATCCTTAAAAATATGGTTGTTTATGTCTTTCTCATCGGATCGTTGATGGCAATTATTGTTGGACATAGTTCTTTTATTCGAGAGCGAAGGGCGGGAGTTTCTAAAATTATTTTTTCCAAATCAATGGGAAAATGGGAATTTGTTTTAGGAAAGATGAGCGGTATTTTTTTGGCTTTGACGATTATTAACGCAATATCTTTTGCTTTGAGTTTTTTTTCGATAACGATTATTTTTTCCCACTTGCTTTCGATGCCAGAAACGTTGAAACTCCTGGCTTTTTATGGAACTTCCTTGTTATATATGCTTATTTTTGCTTTCATCGGACTTTTTTTCGCAATTGTTTCAAGGAGTGAATCTTTATCGCTTCTTATTCCGGTTGTCATCTGGATTTTTATTAGCTTTGTTATGCCTCAATTGACTTCCGCGCTTGATCCTACGGCTCTTCTCAATCCGACCAGCATTCAAACTCCCGCTCCGCAAAATAATTTTTTTCAGAACGCCCAATCGATCATTCATCCTTTCTCTGTTTCCGAAAGCTATAAATCGATTGGCCGTTCCTTGTTGCAGGGAGATTCTAATTCCTACCCTTTTCTCCCTTTAATAGCTTATTTGATTGTTGTTACGGGGAGCTGTTTTTATGGTATGGGAAAATTCAATATTTGTGAAGCGGAAATTGATCAATAAAATTTTAATAAAATTATGCAAAATGTGATTACTATTGCAAAAAAAGAATATCGAGATTCCTTACGAAACAAGCTTTTTTTGATTTTGCTTGCCTTCCTGTTTGTTTTGACTGTTACTTCCATTGCGGTGGCTTCCTCGGATTTTCAAAGCAAGGTGGTGGAATATAATAAATCCGTGCAAATTTTGTTTAGCCTTGGGAAAAGTGGCGAAACAATTTCCGCTCCTCAGTTTTTTCCGCTCAAAATGCTTCGAGGAGTGATGGACTATTTGGAAATAATAGGAGCCATTATTGGGATAATTCTTGGCTATCTGAGCATTGCCAAGGAGAAAGGTAAAAACACCTTGCAACTTCTCCTTAGCCGGCCACTTCGAAAATTCGATATTGCTTCAGGGAAGTTTTTGGGTAACAGTTTGCTTGTTCTTTCGGTTTTAGCGGTTGAGGCCTTTACCACTTATTTTATTATGTGGTCGGTAGGAGGAGCCCAACTTTCGTTGGTTGAGATTGTGAAATTGGGTTTTGTTCTTTTTGCTTCTTACTTTTATATTATGTTTTTTTTCTGTTTTACTTCGGTTCTTGTTCTGAAATTTCGCTCACTTCCCAACGCTCTGATTATCAGTTTCGTTGTTTGGCTGATTTTTGTCCTGATCATCCCCCAAATTGGTGACACAATGGATCCAGATAACCAAATTCCTGGCGGATTTTTCAAAAGCATGAGCATTGCCAAACCGCAGGAAAAGGAAATTATGGCTCGGTTTAAAACCTATGAAAATGTCCGTAATGCGGTGGAAGAAAGCTCTGTAACCAAACATTATGAAAGACTGAGTTTTGCGCTTCTGGGAATCAAGGATGAATATAACGGAAAAAGCGTAGGGTATGTCTTAAAAGACAGATGGAATGATTGGATTTGGGTTATGGCTTTCTTTACAGTAGCCTTGTTTCTGGAGTATTTTTCTTTTAAAAAACGAAGCTTTTTGAATAAGGCTGATTAAATTAAGCATTTTTTAAATAATTCTTAAATATAACTTTTATGCAGAACAAAAAATGGGCAATTCCTTTGATCGGGGGGATTGTGGTAGTGGTGGGTTTTTTGATGTTTTACAGAGGTCGTAAAGTGGAAACTTTGCAAACCGCTGTTCCCTCAAATCCCAGTCAAAAAATTGAATCTCAAAATGCGGTTTCCACCCCTGATCCTTCCGCTTCTTCCCCGGCAACTAATTCGGTGACCGGCGGGTCTGGTGGGACGGACACTGATAGCGATGGTGTTCCTGATGTAGCGGAAAAAACTTTGGGCACCGATCCAAATAATCCCGACACCGACGGAGACGGAATGAATGATTTACAAGATCAAAAACCAGTTTTTGCGGAAAATCCCATTAAAAATGATTCCACAACGGAAGGTTTCAAAATCACAGACGCGCTGGTAGAAAACAATCTCGATCCAATCACTAACAAGGCAACCAACGATCATTTAGAAGTGACGATTAAAAATATTGTTTCCAAGGATCTTTCTGATTTCGAATTTTATTACACGGTAACTGATCCGGCGACTAATAAAACCGAGGGGTATTACAAAAAATTAACCGGCTTTACTTTAAAAAGCGGTGAAACAAAAAGTATTCATTTTGATGATGTAAAGGCTGTTAATCATTTTCGTGACAATCCAAATAGCATTTATCATACAACCAGTGCAGCTAAAGTTTTTGATCTTGTGCTAAGCACTCCCGGTTATAAAATCGAAACCGTGAAAATCAACAAAGATCCCGGAGGTGACGAAAAGGCTGATTAGAATTGAATTGATAAATAATCTAAAAATAGAATAAAAAACCGAAGGCATTGCTTTTTAAAACTGAGGTATTTTCTATCAGAAAACAACAGTTTTAAAAAGCAATGCCTTCGGTTTTTTATTCTATTTTTAGATTAAAAGTTAGCTTTTATATTATTTCTATATCACAATGAAAGCCAGCTTGAAAGCTCTTTAAAAATTTGTTTTTAAACCTCAATAAAATATCAAGAAAAAGAAAAGGAGAAGAAAATGACGGAACTTTTTCGGATTATCGACCCGCTTTTTGGCAAGAACAACATCTATAAGATGCAAGCCAAAAGGACGGTTTCACTTGGACCAGTGATGGTTGGTACGGTTGTTAACAAAAATCTTCCTAACCTAGAAGTGGAAATTATCAATGAAAATAACTATCGTAAAAATCGAGGAGCTATTTTTAATAAAGAAGGAATCCCCTCACACCTTGATCTTCAAAGAGAAAAAAAAGCCGAATTTATCGGAATTTCCGCCAGTATGACCAATGCCGTTCCCAGAGCAAAAGAAATCATCCAGGAATATTGTTCGATGCCAGATAAGCTTAGACCTAGAGCAATTATTGTTGGTGGTTGGCATGCAGGAGACAGTCCTGAGGAATTTTTATCCGTAAAAGCGGATATCGTAGTTCATGGAGAAGGTGAGTTTGTGATTTCGGATATTATTAGAAAATATTATTGCCAGGAGCCATTGTCAGACGTTTCTGGTATCTCCTATTTGAAAAATGGTCAAATGGTGCGCAATGGATCAGACTTCATTTCTTTATCGGAAGAAGACTTGGAAACTCTTCCCTGCCCCGATTTCGGTTTGGTGCGGTTTTCTAAAATTAAACTTTATCCAATCAGTAGAACCAGAGGTTGTAGTGGAAGATGTCGTTTTTGTAGAGTCAGAAGCAAACCACGTTCCATTTCTCCAGAAAAGTTTTTGGAAAATGTAGCAACCGTGGCTAGCAAGGGCGCTAAGAGATTTTTCTTTGTAGATGATCGTAGCGAGGAAGACTTAGAAGGGTTTCGTAAGAGTCTAGAGGGTCTAGTCGCTCTTCGAAAACATTATCGTTTTGAATTTACCACTCAAAATAGACTTTCTTTGGCGGAAAAATCGGAAATACTTGTCCTTATGCGTGAAGCAGGAGTAAGAACAGTGGCTATCGGCTTTGAATCTCCCATTCCGGAGGAAATCAAAGCAATGAGAAAGCCGATTGATCCGAATAAAATGGTCAAGTGGACTAGAATTTTTAAAGATAATGGTCTTTATGTCCATGCTATGATGATCTTCGGTTATCCCCTTTCCACTTGCCAAGACCCAGAAATTATGAAACAAGTGGAAAAAGTAACGGTTAAAGATCGATCCGAAAGATTTTGGCAGTTTATTAAAAAAGCCAAGCCAGATACCCTCCAAATCCTTCTTTACACCCCGATCGTCGGAACTCCTGACTATCGTTTTTTAGAAAAAGAAGGGCGACTTTGCAAAGAATTGGGTTGGGAGCTTTATGATGGCACCCATCTGGTTTTTGAGCCCGACAAAGGAGTCGATCCAGTAAAACTTCAGGAAGAATCGATTAAATTGATGAGGAAGTTCTATTCCTTCAATTTTTTCTGGAGATTTGGTCGGATTTCTTTGGCACTCCACTTCATTCGGTTTGGAATGGTAACGATTGCTATGCCATTTCTTTGGCTTTTGAATCTTAAAATTCGACATCTATTGAATTTTCCGCTCAAAAAAACCTGCATTTTGGCCTGGCAAGAAGCAAAAAGGTCTTACAGAAAAGCAAAATTATCTTTGGGGGGCCATCTGATAATTATTTCCTGGAGAAAAAGTTTTAACAAACTAGGTCTCAAAAACTATTGGGCCAAAAAATATTAAATTCAATTCAAAAAGTCCATTTTAAAATTAAAATGGACTTTTATTTTTGAAAAACAATTGATTAATTGTTCCTCCAAAAATTACTTTTAGAATTCCGTTTTTTATTATTTTCCTGTTCCGGAACTCGCTTCGCTCAGACAAGTCCTCACAGGAAAACTAATAAAAAACGGAATTCTAAAAGTAATTTTTGGATGGAATTTAAAAATTTGACGAGTTTTATTTATCATATTTTAATGAAAGTGTAAGAATTATTGAACAACTGAACAGGACAAAATTTTCAATTTCTAATTTCCAATTTTCCCTCCAGAGGCGGGTCGACTAGGCGACAAACAATTTTCAATTCACAAATTTTATAATGTTTTAAACAGAGAAAATTAACAATTACGTGTCATCCCGGGCTTGACCCGGGATCCAGGAGAACGTAAAATTACTCTAATTGACCTAATTATACTAATTATTCTAAAAAAGCACCAAGTATCAATAAATAAATTTTTTAAAAAATTGGTTCTTGTGATTTTGTTTAGAACAATTAGGTTAATTAGAACAATTAGAATAATTAATAAGACTAACTGGATCCCGGGTCAAGCCCGGGATGACAGAGGGAAACAATATTAATGAGGAAAAATATGAATTTTAATCAATAAAATACCAAAATGAACCTACTAACCAAAAAAGAAGAAATTGTGCTGGGGGCGGTTAAGGAACTGTTTCAGAAAAATGGCAAAATGCCAACAGTGAGGGAAATTCAGAAAGAAGCGGTGAAAAAAGGGTTAAAAGTTAAAAGTTTGGGAAGTATTTTCTTATATCTCAAAAATTTGAAAGAAAAAGGATTTATCGAGAGAGACCCGGAAAACAAGGAAATAAAATTTTGTAAGGAGTCAAAAAAACAATTTACTAATATTCCAATTCTGGGAACGGCTAGCGCCGGGAGCCCGTCTTTTTTTGCTCAGGAGAACATTGAAGGATTTCTCAAAATTTCCAAAAGGCTTTTTACTAAAAGAATTTCTGATGGAATTTTTGCAATAGAAGTTTCAGGGACTTCAATGGACAAAGCAATTGTTCGCGGGAAAAATATTGAAAGCGGAGATTTTGTCCTCATAGACTCAGAATATAAAGATTTCAGAAACGGTGACAAGGTGCTAGCGACGGTCGACGGATTGGTAGCTATTAAAACATTTATTCGAATAGACGCCAACACTATTGGTCTTTTCCCTGAATCAACTGACTCGAACCACAAACCAATTTATCTCACCCCAGAAGACAACTTTATTGTAAACGGTAAAGTAATTGATGTTCTCAAAACGCCGGCAACATTGAAGTTTTCTTATGCTTGATCAAACGAAGTAGTAAACAATGAATACTTTGAGTGTCTATAGTATCAGGTAATATTAAAGTATTAGGGTATAATCTAAAATACTATGAAAAAAATTTTTCAAATATACAATACTATATGTGTTAAATATAGAAACAAAGAGGATCTTACCTACAAACTTTTGAGTTTTATGAGCGATGAGCCCCAAATCAAAAGTGTTATTGATGACTTTTTGTATAAAAATTTGATAAATAAAAATGAAATTGATTTAATTTCTGTTGTTCAGCTTATCGGGTTGATTCATCAAAAAGAAAAAGAAAATAAAAAAATGTTTAAAACAGACGAAAGAAAGCATTTTGGCATATACTACACTGATTATGAAATCGCTAAACAGATCACAAAAGAAGCTTTTAAATTTATTAAAGAAAAAAATCTTTTAGATATAAAATTTTTAGAACCTTGCGTTGGAATAGGGATATTTGTTCTATCTTTTATTGATTATATTTTCAACAATTTATCTGATTTGAATAGAGATAAAGCACAAAAAGTTGTCAATAATATTTTTTGTGCCGATATAGACCATGATGCCATAATCTTGTTAAAAAAAATTATTCCGCTATATGTAAGCTCCAAATATAGAATTAAAGTAACGAACAGTGAAAAAAATTTTTATTCAGGCGATATTCTTTTTGGTTTTAGTAATGGTAAAATAAACAAAAATGATCCAAAAAAAATATTCAATGTAGAAGATGGATTTGATATGGTTTTAACAAATCCACCTTATAAATTGTTAAAGGAAAATTCAAATAAATATCTAAAAAACAAAGAAAATAGTTTAATTAATATTAAAGATCTCATAGATTTTATTAAACGAAATAATATTTATAAGTATAACGAAGGAACTTTAAATTACTATAAAATATTTGTAGAAGAAATAATTGAAAACTATACAAACAAAAATAGTAAAATAGGTCTAATTATACCAATAACGCTATTAAACGATCGTCAAGGTGAAAAATTAAGAAAAAGAATAATAGAAAATTATTCTTTTTCAAAAATTTATATAATTCCGGAAAAAAATGAATTTTTTCCAGATATTTCCCAAGCCTTTTGTTTTTTCTCTTTAAATAAAAATCATAAAGGTACGATTTTAGAAATAAATCCGGAGGTTATAAATGCTATGGATTTTGAGAAAACAAGTGTAAAAATAAAAATAAAGACAATAAAAGCAATTTCTGAGTCAGTACCCATAATTATTGAAAATGAAAAAGGAGTGAGTGTGCTTGAAAAGATAAATAGCTGTCCAAAAGTAAAATCTTTTACAGATATTCATAATCTTCGTGGGGAATTAGACTTAACTTTAGACAAGTCATTCATCACTGAACAAAAAACTAATTATCCTTTACTAAGAGGAATCAATATAGCTGAATTTAATTTTGAATTTGGAAGGCTGTATGTAGATGAAAATTTTCTTTTTAAGCTAAATGGCAAAAAAGAACATTTGTTTAAAGATCGGTTGGTATGTCAACAAGTTTCAAACATTCATGGGAATAAAAGGCTAAAATTTGCGATAATTCCTGCAAATGTAATACTTGGAAATTCTTGTAATTATATTTGCAAAAGAGAAAGCCTTTTTAAGAACAAAAATATTTCCCTTGATTATATGTTGGGAGTTTTAAACTCGTTGCTTTTAGATTGGAGATTCAAAATAACTAACTCAAACAATCACATAAGCAATTACGAAATCGCTGAGTTACCAATTGCTATTCCAAATGAAAATCAAAAAATTAAAATTGAAAATCTGGTTGATAAAATCAGAAAAAGTAAAAACGATAATGATGTCGCCAGACTAAATCTTGAAATTTTTAAATTATATCGCTTAAAGAAAGACGAAATAAGGTTTATTCTAAGCAGATATAAGGAGGAAAATTTGATAAGCACTATAAATAAAAGTTTGAATTATGCTTTATAATCATGTAACTTATCCACTCAGTGAAAATGACTTAAAGATGGTTGTAGCAATTCCAGAAGGTGGAAACTGGAAAAACATTCCCTTAAATGTTCCATCAAAAAGACTTGAACAAATAAGAAGAACTGGTGGAAGAACAACTCTGTATGGACGATTAAGTTGGAATAAACCAAGTTATACAATAACAACCTATTTTAATAGACCTGGAAATGGGGCGTATATTCATCCAAAAGACGACAGGGTTATAAGTGCTCGAGAGGCGGCCAGATTACAGTCATTCCCAGATGATTATATTTTCTATGGCTCAAAAACCTCACTTTGTAAACAAATTGGAAACGCCGTTCCACCCTTGCTTGCTTATTTTATTGCGAAACAAATTAAGAAATATACTAACACGAAAAATGTTCTCGATCTTTTTTGTGGTTCAGGTGGTTTAAGCAAGGGCTTTGAGTGGGCTGGTTACAAAATTATTGTTGCTAATGATAATTTTAAATCAGCATGTGAAACGTATAAAAACAACCACAAAAATACAGTGCTTATCGAAGGAGATATTACAAAAAAAGACATCAAAGAAAAGCTTTATGAAAGTATAAAAAACAAAAAAATAGATATTATAGTTGGAGGTCCTCCCTGCCAGGGATTTTCCTATGCTGGAAAGCGGTTGGTGGATGATCCTAGGAATTTTTTGTTTAAAGAATTTGTTGAAATAGTAAGGAAAATAAAGCCGAAGGTAATTTTAGTTGAAAATGTCGAAGGTATTTTAACAAGTAATAATGGAAAAACTTTTAATAGTGTAAAAGAAAGTTTTTCAAACCTCGGATATAAAATAGAGGGAAAAAAAATGTTTGCAGTCAAGTTTGGGGTTCCTCAAAAAAGGAAGAGAGTTGTTATAATAGGAGTCTTAAGAGGAGATCCCAGAGCATGCTATCCGCAGGAAGTAATTATCAACGAAAATAAATATATTTCAGTTAAAGATGCAATAGAAAATCTCCCATCCATAAAAGTCAATGGGGGTGAAAACACACTAAAAAAAGAGATAAAATCAAAAAGCCTATACCAAGAATTTATTGCTGGAAAAATTTCACCAAAAAAATATGAAACAATTTTATTTAAAAATCCCTAGCTAATGAATTAGCTAGCTCCGAACAAATTTTATTAAGGCTTGATTTGGCTTTATCGGTTTTTTTGTCTTTCAACAACAATATCGTTTTATCTAACATATCTTGAATTTTTTTTGATTTAATAATTTGCGTGTTGCGATTTTTCACTTTTCTGTATGCCTTCAATGATTCAAGGGAAATTTTGATATACCTCTTTGCATTATTTTCGTACTGTTTCTTTTTTCCAGGTGTTTTTATCATTTCCCCATAAGAACCGGTTTTGGGATTAAATTTTTTAAATTCTATAGAATAAAAAGCATATTCAGGATGTAAAAAATTATTTACTAAAAATTTATTATACCTTTGCCTTGAAATTTCGGATAAGACCAGTAAAACTTGATGCATATTTTTACGCATTATTTTACTGAGCTTTAGTGCGTCAGCATTGGTTTTAATTTTATTTTTTAAGATGTCCCAAATATACTTTGAATGCCAGGAAACTACACTTTTCCCCTCCTTTTCTAAAGAAATAAGCATTTTCACGTCAGAAAGTGTCATTCTATTGTTTTTTGCAGAATTTTTTGCTGGAGTTAGTGGATTAAAGTTTGGATTATGAGAAAAACCCAAAGATATGGGCCCAATATGATCAGGACTTAAGCCATGTTTGTTAAAGACCTTCATAAGCCAACTTGCAGCTTTCCAATCTCCGTCTGACCAATTTTCATATGCGCGCCTGTCTTCTCCATAGCGGTTTAGGTTAGCTTTGTGTCTTCCAGTATCATGAGCACTTCTGCAACATAAATTGTAACTGTGGTAACCGTCAAACCGATCCGGTGCATTACTCATCGCTCCTGGGCTGAACCCGTTCCTTTTATTTGGGTAAATATAATCCAAACTCATTTCTTTACCGCAAATCTGACAAGGTTTTTTACCCGTTGGGTGAATAGCTCTGGCAACTTTTGATATCCAAGCCTCCTCTTTTTTTATTTTTAATTCTTTGCGTTTTTCATCCCACCAAGAAAGTCTTTTTTGACCGATTGCACTTTTCCCAGGAGTAATCCATCTTATATCCCCGTTTTTTTTATAAATTTCAGGCATATTGGAATAATTGGGGTGTTCGATTATAAGGTGCATATATTTCAAAAAATTTTTGTGCCATTTTCTTTTTTTCCTCTTATTCATTGTTCATTCTATTACAAATAATAAATACAATTTATGTAAACAGATCTTTTTATTAACTCAAACAAAAAAACAAACAAAAAAGACTTTAAAGTTAGTCAAAAAACCCAGGTATCTAGTCCAAGTCTATATTTAATTAATAATCTTAATTATTCTATTTTCTCGTCTTATTTTATTCCCAGTAGTTTTTTCTTAGTGTCTTCAATTGATTCCCCAATTTTATAAAAACCCAGAGCTAATAGTGAAAATCCAGTAATCCAACCTAGGTCTATATTTCTGGCATAGCTGAGAAGATTTTCGTAGGCTTCTTGATACATGGCAAAGAGGATGTCAGAAATAAGGATGAGAACAAAACCGCTGAAAACTAAGGCCCAAGGGACAAAAAGCCTCCCCTTTTGATAGTTGAGGGCGATCATCAGAATTAATGAAGAAAGTATGATTAGAACTAAATCCCCTACCCCATAAGACATAGCGATGAGATTGCTTGTCAAAGCTTCTCCGGGATCATAGGTCTTTATGATGCCAAAATATATAACAAGTAAGGCAAAAACGATACATTTAGAAACGCAAACAGTTAATCGCAGAGGAGTCCACTTTATTTTGTTGTTTTTAAATTCTACAATTAATCCTGCGAGTAAAACTGGATAAGCAAGGAGATAAAAAAAGTCTGCAATCGAAGGAAAAGGATAGGAATGGAAAAAGAATTCTAAGATAAACCAGATAAATTCTCCTAGAAACCAAAAAAAGATTCCCAAAGAAAGAAGAGACAAGGCTTTTGCGTGAGGGTTGCCCCTACCATAGATGCGGATGGCATAAAATGCTGATAACGAAGCTATAAGGGGGGGCACAAGATTCCATAGGTGCACCACAAGGCTTCCGTAATCTTGATAAATCAAATAAGTGGCATAAACCGCACCCAGGAATATTAGTAGTAATATTAAGGGTAATTTTTTTTTCATTTTTTTGTATTATAACTACTAAATTATACCTAAACTTATATCTAAAAGGTAATTCTCGTTGTTCACTTGTTTTAGTTGTCTTTCTCGTATTTTCCCCATAAATGTTTCATTTGTTCCTCGGTATGCTCCGGTCCAACCAGCTCTTTCAAAGAATCTTCCAAAGATTGAAGCATTTCTTTTTCGGCCTTTTCTTTAAACCCCCCCTGATACAGTTGAGAGGCCTCCCTCCCAAAATTCAAATAAACAAGTTTACAAGCTTCCTCAGCAAGACTTATTTGAGAAGGTTCGGGAGTTACGTCAACTTCCTTATTATCTTCCATTAAAAATGGTATTTATTTTTTATTTCCTTTGTTTCTTTAGTCTAAGGCGGTTTAAAGAATAAATCAAAATTATCCAGAGAGGGAAAATAACTCATTTAAAAGACAGAAACAGAAGTAGTGGAAAAAATGGGGTTAGTGGGTGCGGGTTGTGTTCCTTCTGGACTCCAAAGTTCGTAGCCTTTACTGGTAAGAGGCGGTACAACGTGATATTCTTTTCCATTATCCCAAGTGATGTATGATTCATGCCAGTGACCGGAAAGATAGGCGACAATATTAAGATTGCTGTCAATAATTTGTTTAAGTCTTTCATAATTAGGAAGCAACATTCTCGTTTTATAATCGAAAATCGGATGATGCCCCGCCAGAATAATTTTTTTGTCTGTTTTGATTGTTTCGAGAAGCCAGTTGTATTGCTCATCACTAATGCCTCCCGTTACGTTGGGATTGCCCAATTCATTATTATTAAGAACTATAACCCTGTAGTTATCTATGTCTTGGTAGAAATATTTTGGGCTCCCGTTTGAGGGAATGTTTAAATCGTGATTACCAGTGACCCAAATCATCTCCAAATTATGTTTACTGACCTCAGACTTAAGTTTTAAGGCAAAAGCTACATCTCTTTTCTTCTTCTCGATCAAGTCTCCTAAAATTATGACGTTTTTAATTCCTCGGCTCTCTATTTCTTTGAGGGCAGACCGAAATTTGCCAAAAGCTTTTGAAGGATAGATTTTAACTTTGTTTCTAGGCGTTACGTATGCTTTTTCTCTTCCAGCATGGATGTCACTGATCAAAGCGAAAGAAGTTTCGGCAAAACAATGGGGAATCGTGTAAAAAGCGAAGAAAGCCAGAATGATGAGGAATAATTTTTTTATAATGTGATTCATTTAAATTTTATTTTCCTAAAGAATGATTGTCTATGTATTCTTTACGTCCATTGATTGCTTTTGTATTCAGCTTTTATTTTTTGTCGTGCTAATTATGCTTATTTATTTCAGGATAGTAAAATAATGGCAGATTTATAATTAACAACAACCAATGGATAAAACAAAAAAAGTGTTTTTGAGTGCAGGAGTTTTGGGTGTAATGTTGTTTCTATCAGGATGCTCTTTAACAGACCAGTTGGGAGGGAAAATTATAGAAAAAACCATTGAATCGCAAACGGGTGGGAAAGTTAAAATTGACACTGACAATAAAGCAATGACAATCAAAGACGAAAATGGCAATTCTTTGTCGATGGGAAATTCTAAGATCCCAGACAATTTTCCCAAAGACATTATTGTTTTCGATGATGCTAAAGTGATTTTTGTGGCTTCTTCGGGTGAGAACGATTTCTCGGTTATTTATGGAACTGGTAAAAATATAGATGAAACCTTGACGAAATATAAAGAAGGTATGGTTAGTCAAGGCTGGAAAAAAGACGAAGAAATGGATTTGGGAGATGCAGGTAAAATCCTGAAGTTTTCCAAAGAAAAAAGGAATTTAATGATAACTATCGGAACAGACAAAAGCGGTGATAATCCCAGTCAAACAACTGTTTCAATTATCGGGGCGACCGACAAAGGAGTGACTGGCCAGCCCGTAGAGGGAGTGATGAATAAACCTAATTTTAACAGCAATTCAACTGATCGCGGTAATAATATTCCTTCAGACGCAGAGGTGATGCCTAAGCCTGATTTCCCTGTTCAGAACTAAAAGTTATGATGAAATATTTTGTTAAAGTTAAAGTTAAACAGAGTCGGCAAAGAGTGGAGAAATTCGGTGAAGGCAACTTGATTGTTTCTGTGCATAGTTTGCCGGTTGATGGAAAAGCCAACGCCGAAGTATTGGAACTTGTTTCTAAATATTTACAAAAACCCAAATCTGAGTTAAAAATTATTTCGGGTATTAAATCGAGAACAAAAATTATCGAAGCCTAGTACTTTAAAAAAGGAGAATATAAATGGGTTCTTTGAAAAAACCGTTGGAAGAAAAAATTTTCGAAGGTTTTATAGCCAGAGAAGAGGATGGCTATAAATTCTTTTTAAATTTCAGCGACACACCGGAAGAGTTGGCTCAATTAGAGAAACAATTGCTAATGGTTATCATGAAAAAAATTGTTAAACACGAAAATCCTATTCTTCAACAACCGCAAAGGATAAGAGGAAGTATTAATTTTATTATAAGGGAAGTCGGAAGACTTAACAAAGAAGCTGGTTTTTCTTGTCCGAAAAGCAAAAAATGCCAAAAAATGGCATAAATTCCGAAAGGGTGCAAAAAAGCACCCTTTTATGATAATTTTTTAAGAAAAGAAAAGTGTGATTTTGTGTCATCCCGGCCCCTGAGCCGGGATCCAGGAAAACAGTGTTAGACTGAAAGAATGTTCTTTTAATGTGTATTGTTAAAACTAGATAAAATAACGTTTTGTTAAACTAGTATTATCCTCCTGGATCCCGGGTCAAGCCCGGGATGACACGAGGTGGTCTTAATGTTTATAAAATTAAATTAAAAATTAAGATTTATTTAAAATTACAAAATTATAAAATTAAAAATTATGTCCATCATCCATATTTTTGGCAATCCCCTCCTCCCTTTTGATAGTCTGCCAATCAAATTTGTCCCGAGGCTTCAAAAGATTTTTCCAAAAATCGAATTTAAAATTTTCGATCCAAGTGAGAATCTAAAACCAGAAAACAAAAAACTTTTTATAATTGATACCGTCGAAGGAATTGAAAAAGTGACCTTAATTAAAGATATTTTACAGATTAAAACTGATAGAATTCACTCACTTCATGATTTTGATTTGGGATTCAATTTGAAATTACTCCACAAAATTGGAGAGTTGGAGGAAGTGGTGATTGTGGGAGTTCCGATGGAAGTGAGGGATGAAGAGAGGGTGTTTGAGGAGGTAGTGGAGGGAATAAATAAAATTTTCAATTTCTAATTTTCAATTTTCCCTCCAGAGGCGGGTCGACTAGGCGACAAACAATTTTCAATTACAAAATTTCATAATTTCTTAAACAAAGTAAGATTGGTAGTGTGTCATCCTCGGCGTGTCGACCGGGGATCCAGGAGGATAGAAAATTATTCTAATTGACCTAATTATACTAATTAACCTAAAAAAGCACCAAGCACCAAATAATAAAAAATAAATCTTGGGAATTGGTTTTTGGGATTTTGTTTAGAGTAACTAGGTTAATTAGTACAATTAGAATAATTAGTGAATCTAACTAGATACCCGCTCGACACGCTGAGGATGATGCAGATTATTTTCTATCTCCAATTAACTCGGAGAAAGTGTGACGCGCATGACATACATGGATCATAGGCTCGAATGAGCTTTTCCACCTCGTGTCGAATTTTCTCTGATAGTTCTTCCTCTTTCATTTCGAGAGCGCAGGCGTCCACTACGATTTTTTTGATATCTTCTTTCATGTTGATGAGATTTTGGGCAGTAGGGATGACGAGGTTGGCGTATTGTATCTTTCCCTCTTTGATCCCTAGCCAATAATAAAGGGTTCCTCGTGGAGCTTCGATTGCCCCTACACCTTCCCCAGTCAGTCTTTCTGGCTTTGCCGGTTCCTCTTTTTTAAATTCTTTAGTCTCAAGAATTTCGATGGCGTGATCGATAGAATGCAGGATTTCAATGGCTTGAGCGAGATTGTTGCGGTAGACGTTTTCGGATGGAAAAAGGGCTAGATATTTTTCCGTATCTCTTTTGGTGTTGGGGTGGAGATTTTCTTTGTTGAGATTGAGCCTTGCAAGAGCACCAACCATGTATTCTTTCCCTTCAAATTCAAAACCACTAGCCTGCGAATAAGGAAGGACGACATTGTGAAGATGATTCCAATAATCTTTTTCTTCAATTTCAGCACCGGTTGCTGATTTAATTTTTCCTTCGAGGAAAGAAAAATCAGGAGTGACAATGGCTACAAAATTGGTTTTTCTTTTGAGTTCCCAAATGCAATTACCCATAAGCTCAATCAAGTTGAGAACATAAGTGCGAACGCTTTTCAATTCTTCAATCATGGCAGATATTTTGGTCGTGTCTACTTCTTTGGAAAATCCTCCCACTTGTTCAAAAGGGGCATGAACAGCTCGTCCAGCGATCAAATTAGAAAGGTTGTTCCCCGCTTCTTTGACGCGAAGCGCTTCGTGAATGAGGTATTTTTTGTCTTCCGGAACGTCTAAAATCGAGTCTATTCCGAGTATATCCGGCAGAACGAAAAAATAAAGATGTAGAGCGTGGTCGCGAATCATCAGACTGTACATGGTGAGCTTTCGCAGGAGCATGGTTTGTTCACTCGGTTTGATTCCCAGAGTTTTCTCTACTGCTTCGATGCAAGCTGTGAGATGGGCTATAGAACAAGTTCCACAAATCCGCGAAACCATTTGAGGAACACTCCGATAATCTTGTCCTTTCACTGCCTGATTGAAAAAACGCAGGTTTTCCATTACTTTAAGAACTACGTCTTCCACTTTACCGTCCCTGATTTTAATATCAAGATCGGCATGACCTTCGATTTTGGAAAGTTTTTTGATGGAAATGTCAAGGTCACAAGTGTGCATGGGGGTTAGTTTAGGAAGTTAGAAAATGGAAAATGACAATGTAAAATTTAAAATGGGATAAATATTTTAAGCTACAAAGTAAAAGTTAAAATACGTGTCATCCTTGCGAAAGCGAGGATCCAGAAAATTTAATAAATTAATGACGAATGACTAATGACAAATGACGAATCAATGACAAAGTTCAAAAATCAAAATGTTTAAAATCTTAGAAATTTGCCTGCCTGCCGGTAGGCAGGGATTTTGGATTTGATTCGTCATTTGTCATTAGTCATTCGTCATTAAAACCCGTTTTATCCTGGATCCTCGCTTTCGCAAGGATGACACACAACTAGACGTTCTGTCTGATTGAGATATTTTGCATTTTTATTTGTCATTTTCCATTTTGATTTTTCCATTTTCAATTCTACAAATATCGTTCAAAACACTCTATAAAGATTCCCTCCCCAATCGGACACCCCGGAATCTCTCCGTCCACTTGGACGACGTCCTTGAGTGCCAGGGCTTTGGGTAGAAAGTGGTATTTTCCCACGTGTTCCTTGATTTCCTCCTGTTTTTCTTCGTCAAAATTATTTCTTTGTCCCGATGGCAAACTAGTCATGGCACAAGTGCCCATGGCAATCAGAATCTTGCTGTTCCTTCGAATTTCTTCCAATTCTTCCTTGTCTTTTTCACTAGTCACTACTCCCTCCACCAAGGCAATGTCTAGATCCTTGATTTCTGTCCGATCTTTGATGGAAAGAAAATAGACTAGTTCGATTTTTTCGAGCCACTCGATCAATTTGTGATTGAAAATCTCGGTCAGATAAATACTGCATCCTTCATCACAGGTCAGGGAAAAAATACCGACGCGTTTTTTTTGAGGCATAGAAAATGGAATTAGAAAAAAATAGATAATTGATTTTTAAAACCTATAATTGGGGTGGCAATTGATTCAATTGGTCGTTTTGAAAAAAATCTTCTATTTCTTTGGTGTGAACAGTGATTTCTTTCTTTCCGTTTCCAACTGATTTTAAGTTGATCATCATGTTGGGAGCCAGTTCGTTCCAGGGAATATTTGTTTCTGTTATTAAAGGAGAGTTTTTTAATAAATCTGGGTTTGTTTCCGCTTTCTTTTTGAGATTGTCGATGTTATCGTTTTTGTAAATCGAATTTATTTTTTCTTGAGTTATTTTTTTAATGTCATCCTTGACAATTTTGTATTTAAAATCATCGTTTGAATCCTGTTTAATGGTTAGTTCATTTCCATCAACTGTGAAAATTATTCCAGAAATATAATTGGGGATTTCTTCTGGTCTTTCAAAAACTATTTCCTTGTTAATATTTTCGTTAATATTTAAATTCGAATTTTGATTACTGATAGCGCCATTTAGATTCTGGAAATATGGTAAAGTTGACTCTTCTAATTTTTTTGTTCTGTTATCTAAATTTCGAAAAAAATAAAGCATTGAAAATAAGATAATCAGAAGGATTAATGTGTTAATTATGTAAAATATATTTTTGAATTTGGGTTTATTTTCGTTTTCCATTTTGTAATTTTTAGATATTTTAAAAATTTTGTCCGCACAAAGCATTACAGCCTATTGCTGACCACCAAGCATTTGTTCCCCCACAAAAGTCAGTAGCGGAAGTAGCCCAGCAGGAACCATGATTGCCATCCTCACCTACGTTGTTTATAAAAACTCCAATAATTGTGTAGCCGGGAGGGCAACTATTGCATTGAGTCGAACCTCCACCAGCGAAAACGTAAGGAGCTACTAACCTAGGCCAACCCGATCGGCAATCGCCCCGAATACAAACAGCATTTCCGGCGGAGACGCTTCCATCTGCAGCCAAGTTACCGTTGCCTCCCCAAGCTCCGCTGACGTAAACACCACCGCGATTCAAAAGATAAAGGTTCTCTTCTCCAAAAATATGCATTCGGCCGGGAGAATAGAAAGTTTGTCCCGATCCCATAGTTATTCCCCCATTGCCAACCACATTTCCGTTGAATACCCAATTTCCTCCTAAATTGGCTCCGGCATTAAGGTCGGCGTAATAATTTACATCATCATCATAATATCTTGTTCCCCGAATCTGTCCGTTGACGTCCAAAGCTCCCGTCCAGCCTATGTCGTTTCTCGGACTTACTGTTCCAATTCCAACACTCCCATTTCGTTTAAGTATCATAGCAGGATTAGAAAAAGTGGTTCCTCCGGCAGTGGTAGAAGGAGTAAATTCAAGCCCTGTATCTACGATTCTCTGTTGGCCGATAAGCCAATTGTAGTGAGATGATGTTCCTTGTGCTTGAAAAAACAATCCATTTGCCCCATCATAGCCTATAAGGGCTTCGGGAGAGGAATAAGAACCCTGAACTGTCATTTTATAACCAGGACTTGCCGTCCCAATCCCCACACTCCCTCCGTTGTAATAAATACTACTTCCATTCTGACTCCAGAGAGAATTATTAGGCCAAGCAGTTCGACAATCTCCGTTAAAACAAAGGTTTCCAGTCATATTAACACTATTCAGGTTACTCCAATAATCAGGGTTAAGATAATATCCAGTATTGTTGCTATCATAGATTACAGGAGTGTAAAGATTCCCCGTCATTTCTAGTCCCATTCCTTGTCCTTGATTGTCGTAAATTCTTAATCTTCGGGGAGTATTGTTGGCCAGTTCCAATGTTCCTTCCGCTACTCCTCCATTGTGGAAAGAAATGGAAGCTTTTTTTCCAGTGCCAACAGTGTTTTCTCCAAGCGTGATGGTTGTGTCATTGCCACAACATTCAATTATTGCATCCCTAGAGAAACTGGATTTTCCAACCACTTGCAGTTGAGCCTGGGGACTGGCTGTTCCCACTCCCAGACTTCCAGCCGTGCCTATTCCTCCCTGCTTGTATTGAAAAGTCGAACCTGTATTAAGTGGCGCCACGATGTTTGATGTATCGGAAGGCTCCACCCAGGCATAGAGAGTTGAAAGTTGAAAGTTGAAAGTAGAAAGTAGAAAAAATGTTAGGAAAAATATTTTTGTTTTCATTTTTTTTATTAAAAACATGGCGACTAATTAATTGCAAATAAAATCAAATTTTCCTTAATTATCTTATCATTCGTCTCAAACCCCGGAGTAAAAATTACTTTTTCGGAATAATCGATATCCTTGAAATAAGCAAGTGATTCTCGAAAAATTTTCTCGTTAAATTCTGAGTCAAATATTTTTTGACCTTCTTGAACAATTTCTTTTAAAGAGAAAAAATTTTCTAGGACGAAGTACAAATCTACGTAATCTTTCCATTTGGCTCTTCTCCCAATGGCATAAGCTTTCATAGCTGAAAGGGTCAAGATGTTTGGCATTTTTATTTTTTCAAAAGAAATAGCAGGCTTTGTTTTGAAAGGATAAAAAAGGAAAGTGATTTTTACATTGTTTACCACAATTGTGAATTGATCCTTTTCGTCTTTTAAAATCTGGCTGATTTTGTATTTTTGTCTAGTCAAATTGTTTCTAATTTTCAAATTGGAAAATTCCTTAGCGGAGAAAAGATCAAAATCGATAGATCCTCTATGCCCCATTTGAAGAGCTAAAGCGGTTCCTCCGGCTAGATAAAAATCGGAGGAAAAAGAGTAGATCAAAGGCAATATTTTTTTCTGAGAAGAATTTAAAATTTCTTCATGCATGCTTTTTGAAATAAAGCTTAAAATAGTTTTTTGTTTTGTTGGAATAATTGCATCTTTTTTGGTCTATTTGCTTTTGAAAAATAGAAGCGGTTTTCGCGGTGCCCAAAATTTTTAAAAGATTTTTAAAATCTTTAAAGTTTCCATAATTCAAACAAGCCTCAACAATCGACTCGTTACTCAGAAGAGTTGGATCTTTTGTGTCCCAAACCAAATATTGTCTTTGCTTTATGAATTCCTTGATTGTCATAGAGCAATTTTAGCACAGAAAAACAAGATAGAAAACATTTAATTTTTTGTTCCGTTTGGAGTTGGATTTGGAATTTGAGGATAATCAGAGGCAAAAACTTTCAGAGTTTTATTCCCCTTTTCATCAGTCTGATAATTAGCCGTCATTCCCGATTTCAAAGTACTCCAATCAACTTTTTCTTCCACCATATACTGCACATCTGGCTCTTTCAATCGATTCTCGAGATCTTGAGGCAAGTTTGGTCTGGCGGAAGGAGAAGAAGGATTGACATTCATTGGCGCAGAATTATTCTTTGCCAGATAGTCTTGAATTTCTTTATTTAATTGATCAGCTTTTGTCTTGTTGAAAGCCGGATTGTTTTTCTGCTCGGTAATAGAAGAAATATCTGCTTTGTTGATTTGATATTTAATATCCACACTGGCATTTTGTTTTAAAACCAATTTGTCTTGATCGACAGAATCGATGGTT